>JAPLGT010000080.1:0-6709 GCA_026390035.1 Chloroflexota bacterium | reverse complement strand
TTTTTTATTGAAAGCAGGAGCGCAAACGATGAAGGTCACCGTACTGCAAGAAAATCTTAGCCGCGGTCTGAGCACCGTCTCACGCGCCGTTTCGTCGCGCAGCACCCTGCCCGTCTTGGCGAACATTCTAATCGCAACTGATGAGGGCCGCCTGCGGCTTTCTGCCACAAACCTTGAACTGGGCATCACTTGTTGGATTGGGGCTAAGATCGAGGAAGAAGGCTCCACCACTGTCCCAGCACGCACATTATCGGACCTGGTTAGCACCATGCCAGACCCGCAAGTCAGCCTGACCCTGGACACACGTACCCAGACCCTCAACTTACGGTCCGGGTCTTCTACCAACGATATAAAAGGTATCGATGCGCAGGAGTTCCCCCCACTGCCAGTACCTGATTTTGAGAACTCGATTCAACTCAACGTGGCTGATTTTAAAGAGATGATCCAGCAAGTCGCCTTTGCATCATCCACAGACGAAGCCCGCCCTGTATTGATGGGTGTCTTGCTAAGTGTTGATAAAGACACAGTCACAATGGCTGCGGCGGACGGCTTCCGACTCTCTGTGCGCAAAGCCACACTCTCCACGCCAGCAGCACAACCTGTCAGTGCCATCATTCCGGCTCGCGCACTTCAGGAACTGGCCCGGATCGCGTCAGACGGAGAACAAGCCATCCAGATGGTCCTGCCAAAAGGCCGCGGGCAAGTTGTCTTCCGTGTCAAAGATGTTGAACTCATATCACAATTAATTGACGGAACCTTCCCGGATTACCAACAGATTATCCCTCGCTCCTACAAGTCCCGCACACTCGTGCCAACAGCATCTCTGCTCAAGGCCTGTAAACAAGCGGAGATCTTTGCCCGCGAAGGCACTAACGTTGTCAGGCTGAACATCAAAACATCTGGAGATCTGCAGCCAGGCGAGGTTGAGATCTCCGCCCACAGCGAAGAAACCGGATCAAACGAAACCATCGTAGAAGCAACCGTGGATGGAATTCCGCTCTTGATCGCCTTCAATGTCAAGTTCCTGCGCGAGGTTCTTGAAATCGTAAAAACGCCCAATGTCGCCATTGAAACCTCAGCTTCAAATGCGCCTGGGGTGATTCGACCTGTTGGAGACGAAAATTTCCTACATGTCATCATGCCAATGCATTTGGGCTAAACCTGAGATAACGCACACAGCCTACCTAAATAAAAAAGTGACTGGAGCTGCTGCTTCAGCGCTTTTTTGTTACGCTTTGGTAGAATTAAAAACAGAACAGCTGTGATTATCAAGGAAGAAACAAGTTTATTCTATTCATTATCCGAAGTAGCAGTAGAATTGAGAAATATTCTGACACTCGCAAACTGGGAAACCAATCCATGACTCTGATCAACCCTTTATCCGACCGCGTCCTTAACATTTACCTGGCGTTGACCCAGTATCCTATCCTGGCAGCTCGTATCCGCGAAAAAATGCGCACGGCACTATTTTCACGCGGCATCATCCTGGCAGATTCTTTTGAGGCCGAAGTATGGAAAAAATCTGTTGAATCTCAGGTAAGAGAAGGTTTGCACGACCCCTTCGGTGAAGAGTCTTATGATGTTTGGGAACTGCGCCGGGAACGTATGCGCGATGCCCTGACCGACTTTTACTTTTCCTATAACTTACCCTATGAAGAATTTGAATATATTGTCCGGCAGACCGTGGGTGAACGTGGAGAAATTCCAAACATGGTCACCTTCAACCCCGAATTGGCCCCGCAAGAGATGCTATTTGAGCAGGCGGAAATGATCGAACGCCTACCAGGCGAAAAACGTAAACATCTCGACGCGCGCCTGCAAGAAATCAAGGTAGTCCTCATTCGAACCATGATCAGCGATCAACTTTCTTATCTCAAAATTGCGCGTCGTTGGTTCACTGTGTCAGATCTAAAAGAAATTCGTCAGCACAAAATTGGATATGGCAAGATCGGCGGAAAATCCGCAGGCATGATGCTGGCGTATCGGATCTTGAGCGAGGAAGCTCCTGCGCAGGTGAAAGCCTGCTTCCGTCTGCCAGAATCATATTTTCTGGCATCTGATATTTTTTATACCTTCATGTCTGCAAACGGATTGGTGCATTGGGCTGACCAAAAATACAAACCTGAAGCACAAATTCGGGCTGAATATCCAATTATCGTGGAAGAATTTACGCAAGGAAAATTTCCTCGCGATATACTGGATCGCCTGCGCGCCATTGTCGATGAGTTCAAAGGGCAGCCCTTCATCTGCCGCTCTTCAAGCCTGCTTGAAGACAACCTGGGAACATCCTTTGCAGGAAAATATGACAGCTTCTTCTGTCCCAACCAGGGAACTCCCGAAGAAAACCTGGATGCCATTACAAATGCAATTGCACGTATTTATGCCAGTGCTCTCAATCCTAATGCTTTAATTTACCGACACCACAAGGGACTGGAAGATTACGACGAACGCGTCGCGGTGTTGATCCAACCTGTGCAAGGCGAAAAACATGGACATTACTTCCTGCCGCATGGCGCGGGAGTGGCGTTCAGTCGCAATCTTTATCGGTGGTCACCGCAGATCAAACGCGATGCAGGTTTCCTGCGCCTGGTATGGGGTTTGGGAACACGGGCAGTCGATAATATAGGGAACGACCATCCTCGCCTTGTGGCACTCAGCCACCCATTGCTGCACCCGGCCGCTTCTACAAAATTAATCAAGCGCTACTCCCAACAATTTGTTGATCTTATCGATCTCGACAAAAACGAGTTAGTCAGCCTGCCCGTAGAACAGGTGCTCAATCCACGTTATCCGGCGTTACGCTACATAGCCCAGGTGGATGAAGGCGACTACCTGACCGCCATCCGTACCAGCACCGCGGATATTAACCAAATGGTGGTGACTTTTGATGAATTACTCAGGCGCACGCCTTTTGCAAAATTGATGCGTGAAGCGCTTAGCGTGTTGGAGAACGAGTACGGCGCTCCGGTGGATACGGAATTCACAGTGGAAGTCACCAATCCGCAGTCTGTCCAGCCAGGTGTAATGATCACCCTGCTACAATGCCGCCCGCAAAGTCATATTGATGATGAAGAAACGCTCGGTATTCCCGCAGATTTATCCGATGAAAGAATTATTTTCTCCAGCCGACGCATGGTACCGCACGGTGCCGTCAAAAGCATCCGATATATCTTGTTTGTCACCCCTGAAGGCTATTTCAGCTTGCCTTCCCAAGCAGACCGTACCAAACTGGAAAGAACGATTGGACAACTTAATACATCTCTAAAAGAACAAGACTTTATCTGCATTGGCCCTGGTCGCTGGGGCACATCAACACCCGACCTGGGCGTGCATGTTACTTATGCAGATATTTACAATACCCGCGCATTAATTGAACTGTCTGGCCAGGCAGTCGGTACATCCCCCGAGCCTTCGTTTGGGACTCATTTCTTCCAGGATATGATGGAAGCCCACATTTACCCCCTGGCGATCAACCTTGATGACCGTGATGTGGTTTTCCGCCACGACTTTTTTTACTCGACTCCTAACCACCTATCTGAATGGAGTGCCAACCCAGACCAAAACTTGCTCGACACGCTCAGGCTGGTGGATGTGCAGGATTTTGCCCCCGGCCAGCACCTTGTACTGGTTATGGACGATGACGAAGGTCGCGCCGTTGGGTTTCTGGAAAAAAACGCTGAAGAATGACTTGCTTTTCAGGGCGTTATCTTGTAAGCAACAAACCTTTTATTGCGGAAGACCTCATCCAGGCGGAGATTCAGATTACAGGAGTTGACCTGCTCAGGAGAAACCTGTCCATTCGCCTCCATCTTCAGATGAAGGATCACATAGTCACCTTTTACAAGGTCCGAGCAATTCTCGGTCATAAAAGCATCCCGCTCAGTGAACAGGCGCAAAGCGCGTGGACGCACAAAAATAATCACGCTATCGGCTGCAGTTTTTTCACGTACAAACGCATACATCTGCTTGCTGTACAGATCGAAAGGTCCATTGATCTCACGCCCTCCCACCGTAATCTGGTAAGCAGATAAAGCACTGAACCAAAGGCAAACCAATAAGACCAGTCCCAAAAAACCGCGAAGAACGCTTTGAGCAAAATTTTGCTGATTCGTCTTCAAACCATCCACAGCAAAACACATGCCATCAACCGCAGAAATAAGCAAAAAAGGTAGAACCGGGTATATAAACCTCAGGCCTTGGCGCTCCGGCCAGACGATAAAAGCCAGAACGGTCAACAGGCTATAAGCATGCAGAGCTGCATCCCTTCTGCAATGCTTGTAAAGACTGATTAGCGTAAAAACTGCCAGCAGAGGATAAAGGACGAAGCCACCTGGAATTTGGTCAAAGGTCGAGGCTGGCAGCCACAGATAATAGGCTACGTTATCCAACAGGTGCTGGGGTTTGAACATATTAAAATGACTGAAATAAGAAGACTGACCTCCCGGAAAAATGAGAGACTGCAAAACAATCAGACCCACCAATATAAAAAAAGGCTGGGTAGCTTTTCTCAATGCTGCCTGCCAGTTTGGCCAGGCAAGGGCCAACAGAGAAATCAGCAGCGGGCCAATCAATAAGATTCCGTTTGTTCGCAGGAAAAAAGCCATAAAAATGCTTGCACCAACCGCAATCCCAGACCTGATTCCTTGGCGGGAAAAGCGCTCGATCAGATATAGGCTGAACGTAGAAAATGCAAGAAAGGGAATGTCCGAAAGAATCAAATCGTTGGAGGCCACAAGCGCTGGGGCAAAAGCGAGCACACCCGTCACCAAGACGGCTTCAACATCTGGCAACCTGGTGCGTGCCAAAAGCGCCGTGGAAACCAGAAAAAAAGCGTAAAAAACCAAGCTAACCATTTTGAGAGCCAGTGGGTTCGGCCCAAAAACAGCATAAACCGGCGCCAGTATCAGAGGAAACCCCCATGGATAGGCTACCGGTCCGGGTGGATAGGAAGAATTCAAAACGGTAAATGAGTTGTGCTGGATGAAATCACCCATCGTCCAGGTTAGTATACTTTTCGCCTGCATCAGGTAGCTGGCAAAATCATCCCACCAGGGGTGACCGCGAGTTAAACTGAAGAAACCGAGCACTCCAGATAAAAGCACGATCGTTCCCAAAAATATAAGAGTCCGTTTATTCATAATCCATTTTCTCGGGGTTCATAATGGGATAAAGAGCAGGTAGGGCTACGATGTGCTGGTAAATAGAAAACTATATTCATTAAGAAGAGAATCAATTCACGGGGCTCCATCCAAAAAAAATTCTGGCTGGCTTATCAATTTCCATTTCCAAAATGAAAATGGCTAGGTACACCCTTTAGCGGTTAATCCAAAATATAGGTATCTGAACCTTCGTCAATGTAGCGTAGGTATTCATCCCCATATTTCCACGCATCAGAAGTCAAGTTTGATAATCCACCAGAATCACATTCAGCCAGGCTAAATCCAGGGGGCAATGTTTTCGAAAGGCAGATCGCGGGAACAGATCTATTCCCAACGAAGACACTCTCCGCCAACTTGTTGGAACCTGTGATGGTTGGGCCACAACCGAAGTGCCACAAACCAAACCCATCCGGCAACCTGCACCAGCTTTGATCTGGAACAGTGATAAGCCCAAAGCTGAACGCGTCGGATATCTTGCCACTAGAATTTATCAAGCGCACGCTGTCACCGGCATTGCTCAACAAAATACCTGTCTGCGCGCTAAAAAAAACCAGGCGCGCTTTGGGCTCAATGGATATATCATCAATGGAAAAAGGCAAAGAATCGCCTGGCTGGTCATCGAGATTCCAGCCAGAGAGTGAAATGGCTTTCGTCCCCAGATTCATAATCTCAATAAACTCATCGCCAGAATCAATACGCCCATCTCCATTCCAATCACTGTGAGGCTTGGTCAAAAACTCGTTGATAACCACACTTGATGGAGGCAAGGCAAATGGATCGCGGGTAGGTGTTGGACTGCGTTTGGGAGTTTTAGTAGGCGTCCGAGGCAAGGTAGGCAGGATCGGTGTTCGAGTAGGGGTGACTGTGCGCGTCATGGTGGGGGTCACGGCATACGCCCAATTTATATTTTTTGGCGTTCCGCAAATTGTTTTGATTTTACTGGCGTCTTTACCAAAAATTACCAGACCTGAATTGGTAATCCAATTATTTGGATTATCAGAAAAATTATAACCAGCCCTCTCCATTGAGCAAACTGTTGATTTATTGCCAGCTGGCCAGGTTCCGCCCAGACGATTGGCCGTATCGATAATATTTCCATTCTTGTCAATCAACTGCAGATATTCGCCATCGTCTCTGAGTGCATCAGCATTATAAACCTGGTCAGAGGCAATATCATAAATCGCATTATCATCTCCACGTTCAAGCAAGTAATAGCTGTGAGCGGCTATGCTGTGTGAACCCGGCGCATCACCGGAGAGGTCAATTAAAAAATTACTCCCGACCGTCTTTGAAACTAACTTCCAGCCATCCAGATTAATAGCTACATTTCCGGGATTGTAGAGTTCTATCCACTCGGAACTCGGGTTTGTTTTGGTTCCCATCCAGGCGATCTCATTTATGATCACTTCCTGGGATGGTACCTGCGATGCTGTGGCAGAAACGGTTGGCGTCAGGGTGGCAGTAGCCGTGGCTGAAGCTGTCGCGGTGTTTGTCGCAGTACCAGTGGATGTGGTTGTAGCAGAAGACGTCGCGGTGTTTGTAGGGGCAGA
>JAPLGT010000293.1:0-5134 GCA_026390035.1 Chloroflexota bacterium | reverse complement strand
TAGGCAACGAGGCAATAAATTAAT
The DNA here is from genome assembly GCA_026390035.1 of Chloroflexota bacterium. Classification (GTDB taxonomy): domain Bacteria; phylum Chloroflexota; class Anaerolineae; order Anaerolineales; family Villigracilaceae; genus UBA5195. The sequence goes on along the minus strand of JAPLGT010000293.1, from coordinate 5,110 downwards.
CCTTGCGCTTTTAAATTCCGCAAAAAAATAGATGCACGATAGACCCTGACTGTACCTGATCTTTCAACCGCTCACATATTATCACCAAGCACTCACGCTAGTATTACACACTTATCAGCTTCGGTTACGCTGAGCCTTACCCCCATGCCGGTCAAATCCATTGTCACGGAGAGCCTCGATTTCTAGCTACAATTGAACGATGCAGGCATAATCAATCTCTTTTTTGATCAAGGCACCTGGCACAGCTAAGGTTATGTTCACGAAGTTATACTCAAATAAAAAAAGCCGAGGCAAGTTGCGCCTCGACTTTTTTTGTGGCACGCACCAAATTTGTGGGAGAAATTTATTCGCTGCTAATCTGGCTGCTACGACATTATTATTAGCTGCTGCTACGCGCGACCTTCAAGTTGCGCTTTTTCGCAATATTTCCCAAAGAAACTTCGTGTCATTCAATAACTATTTTTCAACTAATCCCGGGATGACCTTTTTTATTAGTTGTTAATTCAATACAGGGCATTTAGCCCATTGAAACTGCCATCACGTCATAATAGGTCCCGGCGCCAAAACCATCAAACATGATGTGATCACCGGGCTTAATAGTTGGCAGCTGGCGCAGGAATGCGATCATGCAGGAAGCTGCACTAACATTCCCAAAATCATTCAACAGCCAGGGCATCGGATAATCAATTCCGTCCTTGGAAAGCTGCTTGGCCTTCAGCAAGTTAATCTTATAATTGGCATGGTGAACGATACCCACATCAATCGAGCGCTCAGGAGTTCCCACTTTTTCCATCAAAGCAGAATATTCCTGAAATACTTCCGAAACCACCTGCACACCCGAACGCACAAACAGCTTTACCATTCCCATTAAACCCGCCATCACGATCGGCAAACCATCTGCCGGCTCATGCATCATACCAGCCACCCGAACATGATTCGGAGCTTCCTGGTAGACCTCAAGCAAGGATTTCCCTGGTCGGATATCCTTTGAATGAGGGTAATACATCCGCACCTGCAGCAGACCTTCTTGATCAAAATTCTCAAAGCTTTTACCAACCATCAACTTCATGGTCTCTCCAGGAATAACACCAATCACACCAGCGCCGTTTCCAAATAACTGGAGAGCATTTTTGTCCTTCGCATGACTGGTGAAACGGCTCAGACCTTCGATACCACCAACCAATACTTTTTTACCTGCCAATTCTTCCGCCACATTAAGTTGGCCTGGTGCGGATAATTCTGGGTTCAATGCCAGGTGTAATGCACCCATCGAGCCATCACAGGCTTTGTGCACGCTCACCGTCAGCGCACTTTCAGGGATACCTGCCCGGCGGGAGATTTGCTCAACAAAATCAAGGCTTACCGGTCCGCTGTTACCAATCAAAACTCCTTGAACTTCCGCAGGGTCCCAGCCATTCGCTTTAGCCGCCTGCCTGAGCAAGCGTGCGCCAACTTCCACTTCGACTTCCACGTGTTCCGAATCCGTTAAATCCGGGATGTGATGGCGACTGACAAAACCAAGTTCGCTCAAATTCATCACGTCAGAATCAGCCAGGGGTGCTCCCAGGCGTCTACTGACAAATGCTGGCAGCTGCTGATTATTAAAACTGGCACCCCAGGCGCCATAAGCCCCACCAATGCCCAATGCCGGGCTGCTAACACTTTCCATCCCAAACGGAATACCTCCGGCAACTGGTATCTCTTCCATCTGTACATTTGGGCGATCATAAAACGATGTACCGTTAATGTTTTCGTCTGTATTCATTATCGCTTCTCCTGAAAAAGCATTTTGCCAAATCCGGAGTTACATCTCGACTGCCAGAAAAAACAGACAGAATGTATTAGGTGCTTTACGGCTGGCTTTTGCCGGAACTCCCTTCCTTCCTAATTTTGTTTCTCCGTTACCTGCCTGAGCAGTTACCATATACCTCGAATTTTATCGCAAAGACAGCACCCAAACATCAATTTTGATGATCACAGGTCCGACTTGTGGACGTATAATTATTCTCATGGAAACAGGCACAACTGATTGGCTGCTGACAGGAGACCCATCCATTCGCTGGCAAGTTATGCGAGACTTGCTTAATGAAACTCTGGTTGCGTATGAACATGAACGAGTAAAAGTTGCCGAAAATGGCTGGGGTCAAGCAATACTCGCGCGCCAAAACGCCGACGGCCACTGGGGTGGTGGGGTCTACAATCCCAAATGGACGAGCACCACCTACAGCCTGCTGATGCTGCGCCATTTAGGTTTGCCCGCCGATAACCCGCAGGCGCAGCTTGGCTGTGAAAAATTCTTTTTCCGAGGCTTGGAAAAGGATGGCGGTATCAATTTTTTCAAAAGCATGAGTACCAGCGAGACCTGCATCAATGGCATGCTCTTGGCCCTTCTATCTTATTTTCGCTACCCTGATCAACGCCTTCACAGTATCGTAGAATTCTTACTACACGAACAAATGACCGATGGCGGATGGAACTGCCAAAGCATCCATGGCGCAACCCACTCATCTTTCCATACAACCATCTCGGTGCTCGAAGGATTTGCTGAATACCACCAGGCATACCCAGAAGCAGGCACGACCATTAAGGCAGCTGCTGATGCTGCGCATGAATTTCTGTTTCGACACCAAATTTACAAATCCCACCGCACAGGAAAACCTGCCTACCCGGCTATAACCCTTATGCACTTCCCGCCCCGCTGGCGATACGACTTCATACGCGCACTCGACTATTTTCAATCCATCCAGACCCCACCGAATTTGAGCATGAAAACCGCCATCGACTTGCTTTATTCAAAACAATCTGAAGATGGTCGTTGGATTCAAAACAAACCCTGGAATGGCCAGATTTTTTTCCAGATGGAAGATACCGGGCTTCCCAGCCGTTGGAATACACTGCGGGCTTTGCGGATCATCAAATGGTGGAATGCCAATAATCCCCAATAATTTCGGACCCCATTCATCATTATTACACTAAAAAGGACCAGCAATGCGACCAGATTGGGACTCTTATTTTATGAAAATTGCGTACGCCGTTTCTGAGCGCTCAACTTGCGATCGGGCGCTGGTAGGCTGCGTCCTGGTCCTGGAAAAACGCATTCTGACAACCGGCTTTAACGGATCACCTGCCGGGCAGGAACACTGCGACGAAATAGGTCACCTGATGATCGAAGACCATTGCGTGCGAACCATTCACGCAGAAACCAACGCGATCATCCAGGCTGCCCTGCATGGCGTCTCCACGCGTGGATCCACCTGTTATGTAACCCATTTCCCCTGTATTAACTGCACCAAAGCCTTGATCAATGCCGGCATTACCCGCATTGTTTTCAGCATAGCATACCGAGCCGATGAAAACTCCATGAGCTTCCTCAAAGCAGCCCATATCGAACTCTTACACAATGAATTTAATCCAAAAACCGAAAACTAGCCAACCATTGAAACGCATCTGCTGACGAGAATAGAAATTGACATAACCCAGCCAGCACATTTTACAGCTTGCATTATCGCTGCATCAACTTCCGAGGAGTGATTCTAATGAAAAACCTTTCCAGTAAAGCCTTCCAAACCCGGGCAATCCACGCCGGTGAGCGCAAACAACCTGCAAACTATACGCCTGTATCGACACCCATCTGGCCAACCGTCGGATATCTATACGAAAGCATGGATGACACCGATGCAGTCCTTGGAGGTACCCAGGCTGGCTTTGTTTATCCACGATATGCCAGCCCAACGGTCTCAGCGCTTGAAGAAGCTATTGCCAGCCTGGAAGGTGCAGACGCCGTCCAGGCCTATGGTTCCGGAATGGCTGCCATCCACGCTGCCCTGCTCGTTTCTGGCGCACTCTCAGGAACTTCAGTCGTCGCAGCAATCGATGTATATGGCGCAACGTTCAGCATGTTGCGTGGTTTGTTCAGCACTCTTGGCGTGAATGCCCGTTTCGTGAATGCTTCCGATCTTGATGCAGTCAGCGCAGCTCTACGCGAAACACACCCGGTTTGCATGCTGGTCGAAACTATCTCAAATCCTTTACTCAAAGTAGCAAATATACCGGTCCTGGCCGCACTTGCCCACGAAAATGGCGCAGCTTTAATAGTAGACAATACCTTCGCCTCCCCATATCTTTATACGCCCATACAGCACGGAGCAGATTTTGTCATTCACAGTGCCACCAAGTATCTGGCTGGTCACGGAGACGTAATGGCGGGTGTTATAGCTACGTCTACCGAAAATAAGAAAAAATTGTATGAGATGAATAAAATAATAGGCTCAATTCTTGGGCCATTTGAAGCCTGGCTCACACTGCGTGGCTTGAAAACTCTCCCGCTAAGAATGCGCCAGCACTGCCAGAATGCCCAAATTGTCGCTGAATGGCTTAATAAACACCCACGTATTGCAAACGTTAATTATCCCGGACTTGCCCACCACCCCCACCATGCTCTCGCCCTGGATTTATTTTCAGGCAAAGGCTTTGGCGGGATACTTTCGTTCGAAATTGCCGGGGCTGATAAGGCAATCGCCTTTCGTTTTATGGAAGCCCTCGAATTATGCCTACCGGCTACTACTCTGGGAGACGTTTATTCCCTGGTTTTACACCCGGCTACATCTTCACATCGCGGCCTCACTCCGCTAGAACGCGAAAAGGTCGGGATATCAGATGGGCTAGTACGCCTCTCCACTGGAATCGAGGATATCGGAGACATACTTGCCGATCTGGAACAGGCCTTCAGCAAGATCTAAATCGGCCGCAGGTATTGGGCCAGTCCGAATATTTCCCGATGTTCTCTGACATTAAGTTTAAGTCAGAAAATTGGGCATGGTTCAGAAACCCGGAAAGTTAGATTGACAATTTGATTTACACTTCCGAAAATTTTCGGCCTCAATCTGGCGAAAACCGCTCATTTGTCGTAGATTTTTCCGCCTATGCGGGCATTTGCGCCGAGAAACTGTCAAGCATGATTTTGGAAGTGTCAATCTAACCTGAACCATGCCGAAAATTGGAATTGTTTAAATTTGGATTATTTTATTTTCAAAATCAGTCCTTGGTTTTAATAATGGTACAGAACTTTCCTTGGTTAGTAGAAAATCCACCAGTTTTTTATATGCGAACC
>JAPLGT010000263.1:0-2207 GCA_026390035.1 Chloroflexota bacterium | reverse complement strand
TCTGACCGAACTCGGGCGTCATTGGACCACTATGACGTTGAAGTTACGCGAGGTGGTCATCATTCCTGCCCTCGCTCAACCCGCTACTTTGCATGCCTAATTCCTTGCTTTTTGTGCAAGGATCCAATTCATAAGGTACTATTATGCACGAAATTCAGGTAGTGTACAACCGGAACTATTGGTAAAATCAAATACTATGTTAAAAGCGCTGATTTTTGATTTCGACGGACTGATATTAGACACAGAAACGCCCGAATACATTGCTCTCAACGAAGTGTATGAAGAATTGGGGCATAAATTACCAATTGCTATGTATGGACGCGTGGTCGGGGGGCAATATAACCATGAATACGAGCCTGTTGAACATCTGCAAGAGTTAGCTGGGAAGCCGCTGGATACGGTTTCTTTCTGGCAAAGAATTAACCAGCGGCGGATTGAGATGATTGAGCAAAATCCGATTCTTCCAGGTGTAGAGAAGTTGATCCTGGATGGCAAGGCTAGAGGTTTGAAGCTGGCGGTTGCATCCAGTTCATCACATGAGTGGGTGGAAGGACATCTCAAACGTCTCAATTTGTTCCAATATTTTGATGTGATCAGGTGTAAGGAAGATGTGCTCAAGGTCAAGCCCGAGCCCGATTTGTTTCTTGCAGCCCTGGGTGAGCTTGGCGTCAGAGCTGATGAGGCAGTGATATTTGAAGATTCTTTAAATGGCATAATTGCCGCTGGTCGGGCTGGGATCCGGGTCGTCGTAGTCCCAAACCCGGTTACTATGCATACCAATATCAAAGGGGAAACTTTGCGTATTGGATCGCTGGCAGAATTATCGCTGGACGAATTGATTAGCAAACTATAAGCTTCCAACCTTTCTGATCGTTGTACAATCAAAGTAGAGATAGATCGTCCTTATCAGGAGGTGTTGATGATGCAAAATAATTCCCAGGTTCGTTGGCAGGCAATTGTCGCCAAGTATGCCATGCCTGAAACTTGGCGAAGTATCTGGCAAATATTAAATTCGGTTGTGCCGTTTATTGTCCTGTGGACGATGATGGCACTTAGTTTACGGGTGGGCTATTGGCTTACTTTGCTTTTGGCTTTCCCGACAGCTGGGTTTATGGTGCGCATGTTTATTATCTTCCACGACTGTTGTCACGGCTCGTTTTTTAAAGACCACCGTGCCGATGAGATTGTCGGGAGTCTGATCGGGATATTGGTATTGACCCCCTTCTACCAGTGGAAGCGTGATCATTCTATTCACCATGCCACAGCTGGCGACCTTGACCGGCGTGGGACAGGCGATGTGTTGACGTTAACAGTCAGAGAATATCTGGGTCTGCCTTGGTACAAGAAGTTTGGCTATCGTATCTTGCGTAACCCGCTGATTTTGTTCACAGTTGGATCATTCATTGACTTTGTAATCCTGCAGCGTTTCTCCACAGCAAGCGCAGGAAAACGTGAACGAACAAGCGTCTTGTGGACCAATTTAAGCCTGGCAGCATTGATTACAATCCTTTGTCGCGTTGTGGGTTGGCAAATCTTTTTTCTAGTGGAAGTACCCATTCTGTTGATAGCCACATCGGCCGGCGTCTGGTTGTTTTACGTCCAGCATAATTTTGATGGCACATATTGGGCACGTCACGACCAGTGGGAGTTTTTCAAGGCTGGGGTAAGTGGCAGCTCGTTTTATAAATTGCCGGCAATCTTGAACTGGTTCACCGGTAATATCGGTTACCACCATATCCATCATCTCAGTCCAAAAATCCCCAATTACAAGCTACCGGTGGCTTACAAAGAAAATCCCCTGTTCCAAATTCAGCCGCTGACCATCCCGAAAAGTTTAAAATCGCTTGGTTACCGCCTGTGGGACGAGGAACGAAAAATACTGGTTGGATTCAACGTCTTGCGCAATTATCGTTCCAAAGGTACATAGAATCTTGCTCAGTAACGATAATAAAATCGAATTGTTTACAATAAAATAGCAGCTCCATTCGCAGCCATGCAAATTGGGGATAGACAAAGGAGCGAATAGGATCGTCATCTATTCGCTCCTTTAGTACCTTATGAATTGGATATGGCGTTCTCAAGAAAGCTTGACAGCTAGACAAAAAGACCCTTCTCGGTAAAATTGGTGTCGCCAGACAACCAACAACCGAGGAGGATCGATATGGAGTATAGCACGCTCAAGCCGTGGCAGGAAATAAGTGAAACTG
>JAPLGT010000036.1:0-55066 GCA_026390035.1 Chloroflexota bacterium | reverse complement strand
GCTGCCGGGCAATATTAACCACCATGGCAGAAACAGCTGAATAGAGACCTTTTATCATCTTAGTTTATCTCCATAGCTTACATTTTTTTGTTGTACATTCAAAACAAGCTGAACCTCTTCACGGGTCATACTAAACTGACGAGCAATATCAACATCCGACATTTTGGCGCTGGACATGGCCCCAATCAAGCGGTTTCGCTCCAAAACTGCAGATGTTGAATCGATCGAGTCAGGCTGGTTGACGCGTGCCTGCGTCACCTGCAGGAGTGTTTTGAAATCTGACTGACCCATAAGGCCAGCAGATGGCGCGATGGTTTGTGGCTGAGCAGTACTGGCCACCAGCCCGCGGATCTCATCGACCACCGGCATCATCCGTTTGGCCTGAGACTGCCGATTCTGAGCAAGCGCAGTTTCGCGAGCAAGCTGCAAAACGTACAACGAATCTTCGAGAGAAACTTTAGGAATACTACTCATTTTTCATAATCGCTTTCAGATTAATGATTGCGCGGGCATGAAGTTGACATACCCGAGACTCTGTAATTTCCAGAACTTTACCAATTTCCTTGAAGGTAAGTTGATCATTATAATATAAGGATAAGATTATCTTCTCACGTTCGGCCAGGCTTTGGATAGCGTTTGTCATTTCATCAATCAAACTTCCCGCTTCCATCACATCAGACGGATCAGACTGGGTTTCATCACGCAGATGTTCGTGCCTGGTTCCGTCGCCATCCTGGTCTGCATCCATCATCACGTCGAGTGAAACCAGTATACGGTTAGAATCCGCCAGGCCTTCCTGGATTTCTTCTACTTTGATCCCAAGCCGAACAGCAATCTCGCTTTCGGTAGGTTCACGCAGGTTCTCAGACCATAAGATTGAAATGGTTTTTTGGATCAGGCGTGTGCGCTTGCGGGCGGTACGCGGCATCCAATCAGATGTTCGTAAATAATCCAAAATTTTGCCGCGAATACGTAAACTGGCATAGGTACTGAAACGCGCACCAAATTTTGGGTCAAACCGGTCGACGGCCTCGATCAAACCAAGCAAACCCTGGTGAGCCATATCCTCATAATCGCTGCCCACTTCCTGAGAAATTCCCATCCGCCCAAGCAAGTAATGGACCAGTGGAACTGAGCGCAGGACCAGCTTTTCACGCAGCTCGGGGGAGCGCGTTACAAGAAATTCATCCAGGATATCAACGGCTTCAATGGGGGTCTCCATGGTTTATTGGGCCTCAAACAGGTTGTCACTCATTGTTTCTTGCTCGACTAAAACACCCGGTCTATCCAGCTTTTCTTGCGCTGTTTTTGCCTTTTGAAGTTCTTCTTCTTGCTCAGCAAGACTGGCTTTTAATGCGCCCGCTGAGATCTGCCATGAAACCAGGGTGAGCAGTCCGCCGATCGTCAGAGTAGTTACACTTGTTCGGATAACAAGGTCAATCAGACTTGCACCCATGACAAGCGATGTAATGACAACCGTTAAGCTCGCAATAATAACGACAATTGCAGAGATGGTATATGCAAGTTCAACCAAAACCGGTAAGTGTAAGACTTCGGTATCCTTTTTTTTCTTGTCGACCTTAGGGTTGGATGCAAGTTTTACAGACTCGGCCGGGGGCTGGTTGTCTGGCAGGTTACCCTTCTTTTCGTTGGTTTTCGAGCTTTCTTTATTCATTTATTCCACTCTTTTCCAAACAAAGCAGAAACAAGACGAGCCGGATCAACCACTTCCAAATGACGAGCTGCTTCTTTGCCCGTTGTAAAAAAACCAAGTGGAACCTGATTTTTGCGAGCAAAATTATAAACACTACCGAATAAATGCGTTTCATCCAACTTTGTGATGATGATGCCATCCAGGTTGAAAACTCCCAGCGAGGCAGATAATTGGAATAAATCCATCTCTTTGGTAGTAGCAGAAGCTACCAGATAGGTACAACGCTTGGGAATTTCTGCCAATAAGGCACCCAGTTCAACCATCTGGCTTTCGCTGCAAGGGTTGTAGCCAGGTGTGTCCAATAAGAAAAGATCTGTGTCTTGTGCACCCTGTAGGATTTTCTTTAAGTCGTCAGGGCTATATACCAGTTTTAGATTCAAACCCAGAGCATCTGTATATGCACGCGCTTCAGCAATGGCACCGATCCGGACTGTATCTGCACATACCCATGTGACCGTTTTATTCAACTTTTGGGTGAAGAATAGTGCCAACTTGGCAATGGCAGATGTTTTGCCGCTGCCACTCGAACCGATCAGGCAAACCACGTTACTGGGAACGTAGACCCCAAGCCCTTGCTGGACACGCAGTTCGGCACCGAGGAGTTGGGTGATGTATTTTTTGCAGGTTTCTTGCTCAGACAAAGTACCCGGGCTGAGAGTTTCCATGGCTACATTCATCAAACCATCAATCAATGTGGCATCCACGCCCTGGCTGGTTAATTGCTGATGGATCTTTTTCAGCCCGGCAGGAAGATCATTCTCTTCGGTAAGTGGTTTAATGGCCGGTTTTTTTGAGGCGGAAGCGGGAACCGGGAGCTGCTGGGTCCTGGCTCGGGCCGGACGCTCAGCGGGCTTTACGAGAGCTTGCTCATCATTTACAACCGCCTGAGCAGGTTCCCATGGGGTCAATTTCGATGTAGATTTTTTAGTACGGGTAGAACCATAGTCATAAGAAGCCGAAATGGGAGCGCTCAGATCGTCGTTCACCCATTCGATATCGGGTGTTTCTTCCACAAATTCGACACCATTCTGATTTGCTGCAGGGCGCAGAACCGGGGCTTTGGATGCAGCTTTTTTGGGGCTTGGTGCAGGAGTGACATCAGAAAGAGTGTCAGGTGTTGTCGCCACAACTTCAATTGCGGATTGCTTCCAAGGATTCCAGGATGGGCCAGTGGGGATTTCACGCGTAGAAATAACAATAGCATTGGCTCCCAGCTCTTCCTGGACCATTTGCAAAGCTTTCAACATTGATTCTGATCGAAAGGTTTTAGTAACCACGCTATCCTCTAATCTATCTTAACCATGCCATGCGCTTTAACTTTTACGCCCTGCCCGACTTCAGAGAAAGCCATGACGATTAGATTGGTCAGGGATTGATCTACGAGCCGGCGAAACGCCAAGCGAAGTTCACGTGGGCACAGCAGGACGGGGAAATGACCGGTTTGTGCCAAAGCTTCCATTTGCTCACCGGTCTTTACCAGGATGCGTTGAGCCAGACCAGCATCGATCTGGAAACCCGGAGAGCCTTCCGATGAAACCAATGATGAACGTAGAGTAGATTCCAGTTGTGGCGAAAGCGTAAAGACGTGAATGGTATTGGTTTCGTCTTTATACTGGTTGGAAATTGTATTTGCCATGGTCTGTCGAACTGCTTCAGCCAGGATGTGCGGGTCACGGGTCATCATGGCATTGTTCGCCAGAACTTCCAAGATACCTGTCAGATCACGGATCGGGATTCGTTCGCGCAGCAAATTGCGCAGAACACTCTGGGTTTCTCCCAAGCTGAGCATTTCTGGCACAACACCGTCAACGGATGCAGGGCTTCTCTGGCGCAGCTGGTTGAGCATTTCCTGTACCATCTGGCGGCTGAGCAGATCTGAAGATAAATTTCTGACAATCTCGGTGATATGCGTGCATAAAACCGACAGCGGGGTGACGACTGTGTAACCTTTTAACTCAGCCTGGCTTTGCTCGGCTTCGCTAATCCAGATCGCCGGAAGACCAAAAGCGGGCTCTGAGGTTGGAATTCCCTGGATCGGTTCATCGATATCTGAACCAGGGATGGCGAGCAGGCGATCAAGCATGATCTCACTTGAAGCTACCTCTTGTCCGCGAATTTTTATCCGATAGGACTGTGGAGAGAGGCGCAGATTGTCACGAATTCGGACTACTGGCAGGATCAAGCCCATTTCGCTCATCAATTGACGCCGAATACCAGTAATGCGGCGCAATAGATTATCCTGAGAATCTTCGTCAATAATCGGGATCAGGCTGTAACCAATTTCCAATTCTATAGGATCAACCACAACCATCTCGAGCATTTGTTCAGGGGTTTCGGCATCAGTGGATATGGCAGGGACGCTGCTGGAAATTTCTTCAAGCGCAGTAGTAGTATCCGATTCGGCTTTATTGACCAGGAATGCGCCAACACCCAACCCAACGCTGACCATGGCGAATGGAATGGTTGGTAACCCAGGCACCAGCATCATCAGTCCAACCACTAAGGCCGCGACTGCCAAAACGTTGAAATTAGCGACCTGGGCCGAAACTTCGGAACCCAGGGAAGATTCAGATGTAGAACGGGTGACGATCAGACCGGCTGCAGCCGAAACCAGCAACGATGGAACCTGAATGGCAAGCCCGGCGCCGATTGTCAACAGGACGTAAGTCTGCAATGCAGAAACAAGCGGCATACCACGTTGAAGTACGCCAATAACAAAGCCGCCCACAATATTGACAACCATAATGATAATTGCGGCGACTGCATCACCGCGCACAAACTTGCTTGCGCCGTCCATAGCGCCGTAGAAATCTGCTTCAGCTTCAATCGCCTTGCGCCGCTGGCGAGCCTGGGTTTCATCAATCAATCCGGCGTTCAGATCGGCATCAATTGCCAGCTGTTTACCAGGCATGGCATCCAGGGTGAAACGAGCTGCAACTTCAGCAACACGCCCGGCACCACTGTTGATAACAACGAACTGGATGATCATAAGGATGAGAAAAATAACCACACCGACGACATAATTGCCACCGACGATCAGGTTACCAAAAGTTGTAATAATCTGACCGGCATCACCACTTAAAAGAATTAAGCGGCTGACCGAGACGTTGATACCGAGGCGAAATAATGTAACCAGCAACAGCACAGTTGGAAAAACCGAAAATTCCATTGGCTGCTTAATGAACATGGTGAGCAGAACAATTCCGATGGAAACAGCAATACTCAGCGCTATGGCCAGATCGACTAAAAAGGCTGGCAGGGGGATAAGCAGCATGCCCACAAGCATTACAAGGCTAAGCGCCATTACAATATCATTTGAGCGCAGCAGCCCTTGCAATGCGACGATGATCGGGGTTTTATTGGGAGCGGTAGTTGCCATTAGCTATTTCCTATTGGGTTCATAATGGGGGCTGCTGAGCGCGATTTGTCGGGCGCTTTTCCTCGCAACCGGTAAACATATGCCAGGACTTCGGCCATAGCCACATAAAGATCGGGGGAAATTTCTTGACCGACTTCAATAGTCTTGTAAATCCCGCGTGCAAGCGGGATGTTCTGGACGACAGGAATATTGTTTTCCTTGGCAATCGCCACAATTCTTTGCGCTACCCGGAAGGGACCTTTTGCCAACACTTTTGGGGCACCCATACCTTCATGATATTCAATCGCAACCGCCAGGTGGGTTGGGTTAGTAACCACAACCGTTGCCTTGGGGACATTCGACATCATGCGTCCGCGAGCCATTTGGCGCTGCATGTTGCGCACGCGACTCTTCAACATGGGGTCGCCTTCTGAACGTTTGAACTCTTCCTTTACTTCTTCCTTGCTCATACGAAGGTTTTTGTAAAGTTCCCAGCGTTGGTAGGCATAATCGGCAACTGCCAGAATAAGGTACATACTGCCAACCCGGATTGTTAGATCCACGCACAACTCAGCAAAACGGTTCACTGCTGTGAAGAAATCATATTGGGCGAAAGCGAGCATCTCTGGATAATTTGTATTCAAAAAACCATAAGCAAACCAGGTCACCCAGCCAAGCTTTAGCAAAGACCGAAGTAGTTCAATCAAACCATGGGTTGAAAATATCCGTTTGAAGCCTTCAAGAGGGTTTACACGGCTAAAATCAAAACCGATCTTCTTGCTAGCCCATAAAAACTGGGTTTGACTGACAGTCACAATAATACCGGTAAGTAAAAGACCAACAATAATCAAACCTAAAGATGGCAAAACCTGCCATGCAAACGAATAAGCTGTTTTTTTAAGCCACTGAGACGACAGTTCGGTTCCAGGGAGTTCAATAATGACATTTGTGACCAATTCTTTTAGCGCAGTAACCAATTGCGCACCTGGACCTCGTAAAAGGTAAGCACCCACAAGCAGAATAACCGCGGTATTTAATTCCTGGCTGCGAACAACCTGGCCTTTCTCACGAGCTTCCTCGAGACGACGACTACTTGGGGCTTCAGTTTTATCTGCCATATCGTCTGGTTATTGTATAAACAGGAGCATGTTTTCTCCCATTAGCCGAAACAAATTGGTCAAGGAAGGTAAGAGAACCGCGAGTACCATCGCCATGGACAACAAAGCAACCGTAACCTTGACGGGTAAACCAAGAAAATACACCTGCACCTGTGGAGTGACCCGGGCAAGCAGTCCGAGGGTGAGATCCGTCAGGATCAGCGCTGCCATGACGGGTAATGCAAGGTGAATCCCAGCTGTGATAAGCTGGGCGGTTGTCAGGGCCAAGGTTTCCATTCCGTTAAATGGCAAAGGGCCGTTCACTGGAATTACCGCAAAAGTCTTTTGCATGGCAATCAGCACAATATGATGACCATCAATTGCCAGAAAAAACATCATCATCAAGATTACAAATATCTGGTCAAAAGCCGAGCCTGCATCTCCCAGGGCCGGGTTAAAAATCCTACCCGATTCGAAACCGCTCCCGAGGCCCATGGCGATCCCCGCAATTTGGATTGCGCCAAAGGTGAGGTCTGCTGCAAATCCAACCAGGGTACCAATCAGGATTTCCTTGGCGATGGAGACACCAAAAGCAAATGTGCCGATCACCGCTGCATCAGGCTTGAGCGGCTGCCAGGGAACCAAAACAAGAGCAAGCGCCAGCCCCAAACCAATCCTTACCTGGTTAGGAATGCTTTGGCCACCGAATACTGGCACGTGAATAATGATTGCCATAATGCGGGTAAAAGCCAGAAAGAAGAGTTGCGCCTGTGCAACAGAAATAGTCATAAGGGAGTTTTTTCCAGGTTAAGTGATACCGGTATGATAATACCTGATTCGCTTCCTTCTGTCTGTAAAGGCAGTGTGAAGTGAAACTAAATATGGCGTAAATTTTTTGACAGTTTGTCTTACCATGCCCACCTTTAAACCCCTGGGGGCCAGATTAATGTAATCTGGTGTTATAAAAAAGCCCTGACTAGAAAATAATCGTCAGGAACAGGTTACGCAACCATTTTGGAGAATATTTACCGCCGGCGTTTGAATTGGGAGTTTGATATCCCCAAGGCCGGTTTGGAATCAAAAATTACACTGGTAATTATCCTTTTGCGGGCTGATTAAAACATCGCAATATACGAGTTACCAGTAAATCAGTATCGAGAGGTTTGACCAAAAAATCACTTGCGCCTGCCTTAACGGCTTTTTGAACAATCTCTGGATAACCCAGCGATGAGATAATAAAAACCTTCGTACGAGAGAGAAACGCCTCAGCGTTCAGTTCAGTCACCAGATCCAGCCCATTCTGACCAGGCAAGTGCGTATCAACCAGGAGTAAATCTGGCAGATGCTCGACAAGCTGTTGACGAATGGTGCCAGAGTTTTCACAGATAATTGGATGCATGGAATTACGGATCAATGCAAGTTTAATCAGATCACATTGTAAAACATTTGGCTCGAGAATCAGGACAGACAGCTTGGCACCTGTCATTTTTTCGGCCCATTCTTTGAAAAGGCCGGGAATCGACCTGAATCCCGCATCTGAATTTTTAGTTTTTCGACTTCCGCTTCTGTGATTTTCAAGATGTTATACGATTCTGGATGAATTTCGAAACTAAATAGTTCAGAATTGGCTAATGAATAATCTTCAGCAAAGGCATTAGCCAGATTTACGATGGCAGGAAGCTGCTGATTGGAACGAGCAAGGGATGGAATGTGATGGAAGCGAATCGCATCCACCAAAACAACCGGGAAATTCCAACGTTCAGCGATCAATCCGCCAACCCGGGCATGGTCAATACCTATCAACTTCTCTTCCACCTGCCACAACTGCAATTTATATTGTTGGACAAAATCAATAATGGTTTTGTAGTTGCTCAAAACAAACTGATCGAGGAGAAGCTTACCAATATCATGGAGTAAACCTGATACATAGGCTTCTTCAGGATTAGGATATCGCAGCGCTTGCGCCAACCATTCGGAAGCCACTCCAGTAACCAGGGAGTGATGCCACAATTCACCTGCTCCGAGCCGGTAACCACTCAGGTTGTGATTCATCATACCCGTTGCAGATGATGTCAACAGGATCGATTTTAGCCTGTTTAAACCAATATGCATGATGGCTTCATACAGGGTTGTACACTGACGTGAGTACCCGAGGGATGCGGAGTTTGACAGCTGCAGTACCAGGGCAGCCAGAGCCTGGTCCAAACTTATCAAGCCAACAAGGACCTCGATGGTAATATCCGGATTTTCGATTTCTTTCAATATCCGGGTAATATTTGAGGGCATTGGCCTCAAACTAGTAACAGATTGAATAATCTCGTCGACTTTTTGCGTTAGCATAGTATGCTTCCCCGATAAAACTGCTAATGAACCAGGTCGGGAAGGCTATTAAATAAATTGGCAGTGAACACCAGCATTTGCTGAAGCATCCAAGAACCAAGGATCAAGAGCACAAGGACAATACCAATCAACTTGGGGATAAATGTCATCGTGGCTTCGTTGATCTGGGTGGCTGCCTGAACCATGCTAACCAAACTACCAACCACCAGGCTGACTAATAGAATCGGTCCGGCGAGGAGCAAGGCAATCATGATTGCGTTTTGTCCCAGCGTGAGCACATAGGCTTCAGTCACGAATCACCTCCTAGCCACCCGAGAAGCTAAGAACAAGGCTGCGCACCATCAAATACCACCCATCCACCATAACAAAAAGTAAGAGCTTGAAGGGTAGCGAAACAAGCGATGGCGGCAGCATCATCATACCCATGGAAAGCAGGATACTGGAAACAACCAGGTCAATTACGAGGAAGGGGATATAGATAACAAATCCCATCGTAAATGCAGTCCGAAGTTCACTGATCACAAAAGCTGGAAACAGGGCAACGGTTGAGATATCGTCCAGGGTGGTGGGCTGTGCTTCGTTACCAAGATCAAGAAATAACTTGATATCTTTTTCGCGAGTTTGTTTGAACATAAAATCACGGATTGGTTTTTGAGCTTGGGTAATTGCAGTAGCCTGATCAATTTGTTGATTAATATAGGGCTGAATGGCAGTCTGATCAATCTGCTTATAAACAGGCGCCATGATAAAGAAAGTGAGCAATAGTGACAACCCAATAACCACCTGATTGGGCGGGATGGATGGCATACCAATTGCACTACGCAGCATGGACAGAACAATCACGATACGCGTAAAAGAAGTCGCCAGGATCAAGACTGTCGGGGCCAGGGATAAGAACGTCATCAGCACCAGGAGCTGAACACCTGTCGTAATTTCTTTGGGCTGCTGCGACTGTGGATCAATAGTCAGGGATACACCCGGAGCGGTTGCACACCCAATCAACAACATACTCATGATTGCAATTAAAACTGATAATTTCAATATCCCGGCCTGGCCAAAGACTTGACGAGCAGGTTTTTTTTCTGGAATAAAAGGGGGAATTGCTAAAGCTAAATTTTCAACCATTGATGATCCTTATTCCTTACCGCCTGGAGGCTCAGTTGGAAAATTGGAATTTAAAGACTGAACCATAGAGCCAAAATCCAAGCCTGGCTGAAGCTGGCTGCCACCAATCTGTTCAGCCCCCAAACTGAGATCAACAGGGGAAAGTAATGAGATATTCTGGTCTGTCGCACCAATCAAAAGTTGCTGATCGCCAACAGCAACGAGGTAGAGTGTCTGTTTTGGAGATAATCGAACCGTTTCCAGAAGGCGTAGCTGGCGTGTTGGGCCTGTCTGAGAACCCAGATTCATCCAGCGGCGAAATATTACAGCGCTGGCAACAATCAGAAGCAAGACCCCGACAAGTTTGACCATGACACTCAAAAAATAGAGTGGCGTAGATGCCAGGGGATCGCCAGCCGAATCTGCTGAACCACTTATCATAATCAGAATGCCGGTAGACAATAGACTGAATGCCAATATGACTGAGAATAGTTTTTTTCGAGGTGAACTATCCTTTAGCCATTTTTGGATGATGGCAAGTGGATCAAACATCAGGCCGAACCCTTATCGCTCTTCGCCGTAATCATTTCCGTAATGCGAACACCAAATTTATCGTCTACCACCACCACTTCGCCACGTGCCATAAGACAATCATTCACAAAGACATCCACCGGATCTCCAGCGAGACGATCCAGTTCAACGACCGAGCCATGCTGAAGCTCAAGTATTTGTGAAAGCTGCATACGAGTGCGGCCCAATTCAACCGTAACCCGTAAAGAAACATCCATCAATAATTCGATATTCCCTGAATTATTTGGTTTTGTTTTCGGGTTTGCCCTGTCTACGGCAACATCAGCCCTTTTGCTGGCCGGTCTATCCTGATCGTTAAAATCCATATTTTCCATTTCGGCTCTCTCTTGTTAAAAAATCGATTGCTTTTCATCTTGTTCGCGATAAACGCCAGAGATCTGGACTCCAAGATGCTTGCCGGATTTACCAACACGGGCATAGAATTGTTTTTTATTCGCAACCTGCACAACCATCGGACTATCGATGTTTCTATCAAGTTCAATCACATCGCCAATCTGCAGGCTCAGTAATTCTCGCATAGAGAGATCTGCCCCTCCAAGGATAACTTTGATAGGGATAATTGCTTTCATAACAGTCTGTATGGCAACCTGGCGCGCCACAGGGTCTTGCTGCTGCTCTTTGCGTCCGGCAATCCAGATATGGGGATTAAGCACATTGGTAATCGGCTTTAGCGTATTAAAGGGAATAAAAATACTCATCGTGCCAGTAACACCCTGAATGTTTAGTTCAATCGTTAACAGCAGGACTCTTTCATTTCCCATGATCATCTGTACCCAATGCTGGTTGATCGTGCTATCTTCCAGTGATGGTTCAAGAGAAACTACTTTGCTCCAGGCACCCTTCATATCGCCAAGCATGTGTTCGACCAAGCCGCGCAAAAGCGACTGGTCAATTTCGGTTAATGCCCGTTCAGTAAAACGACCTTCAATTTTTCCACCCAGACGCTGCTCAAGGATCAGATAACTTACATTGAGACTCATGGTAAGTACCATGTGTCCTGGCAAGGGCGCCAATGTGATTAAGTGGAAGAGAGTATTGGGAGGAAAGTCTTTAATAAAATCATGAAACCGACCTTGCTCCATATGAACAAGATGTGGGCGTACATTGGTTCTTAAAAAGGTAGGCAGCGAGGTTGTCAGGCGTTCAGTCAGGTCCTCATGAACCAATTCGACAGCCCGCATTTGCTCTTTGGAAAAGCGAGCCGGGGACCAAAAATTGTAATTTTGGATTGTCTTCTTATCGTCACCATCGGCCTTGGGACGATCGCCTGGTTGATTCATCATATCGGCAAGGTTGACTCTGTCCTTGCCGTCCTTTTGATCTATGTCAATGGCACCAGATAACAGGGCATCAATTTCTGATTGAGCTAACATAGTTTATTGAACCACGAATTCTGTGAAGTAAATCGAAAGGATTTTAAGATCGGTCAGTTTCTCAGTCAGGATATTCTGGATCTCATGACGCAGATTCTCTTTTCCATCTGCCGTATAGAGATCCTCATATGTTTTGGTGGATAAAAGTGTAATCACAGTATCATCCATGATCGGTAGTCGAGAATTGAGCTTGGCATTAAACTCAGTTAGATATGTCGCTTTTTCTTCCGCAGGTAAACTGGCATATTCCGGATTGTCTGGAGCGAATTCAACGACAACGGTTAAACGAATGTATTTGCGACCGGTTGGATCGACGAGGTTGATGATCTTGGTAGACATATTAAGCATAATACCTTCACCAGGAAGATATTCAGGCTCCACAGGTTCTGGCGTGGCCGTAACAACGATCGTTTGAGGGGCAAGAGATGTAACCGGGGTGCCATTGGACGAATCGTAGACCAACCGGAATGGCTTAGGCAGGTCATCTGGTGCAAAGACTACATAAGCAGTGATGAGTGAAATCACAGCCACAATTGCGAGGATTACCTGGGAAATAACATTGAGAACGGACAAAATCTTGGTGAGCATATGACTCCACTAAAAGGCAGAAGCGCCTGTTTGACGGATAAAACCAGAATAAATCGATCCAAAACAATCAATTTGACTTTATCAAGTGATGATAACACCGAAAAGAGATGGCATAGTAACAAAAAACTGAACGGACATTATGGTCCAACTTTTGCGCTATTAATATTGATGATATTTGCATCGACTTGATAAATGATGATTATTTCAACCCTGGCATTTAAAGCTCTATGCTCGGGTGTATCGTTTGAAAAAATAGGGGCATATTCGCTCTGACCAGAAATGATAAATCGATCGGGTGAAATTCCGGAATCCATCAGGTATTTTGCCACTGAAGTGGCGCGTGCCAGGGATAATTCCCAATTCGTCGGATATTGCGGATTACTTGATGGGATATTATCGGTATGTCCAACAAGCCGGATCTTATTGTTGATTGGCCGTAACATTTCCACGATTGTATCAAGTACTCGCAAGGCATCTTCCGGAAGATCAGCCTGCCCTTCTCTAAATACCAGACTTTCGCTGAGAGAAATCAAGACACCTTCGATGTTCGTTTGAACGCTCACCTCACTGCCGAGATTTTGAGAAGAAAGCATATTGGTCAATTGTCCAGCAACTTCTTCTGATTGCGTCGGGCCTTCGGGAATACCCGGGATAACAATAGGCTTGGCGGAACCGTCTTCAATACCGCCGCCCGCCTGGTTAATCTGTTTGTCAACAACATCGGATGCGCCACCCAGGGAAAAAGCTGTTCGCATACTTTCGGCCAGGCGCTTATATTTTTCAACATTGATATTCCCCTGTGAATAGAGAATAACGAACAAAACCATCAACAGGGTAATAAAGTCGGCGTAACTTACCAACCAGCGTTCATCGTGCCCTTCGTGTTCTTCGGCATGCTTACCACGATGAGCCATGGTTATGCCTTTGCCTTCTCAGCTCTTCCGGCCGGTTTCTTCTCTGCGCCCTTGGCTTCCTGCCCTTCACCCTTGGCTTCAGACGGAGGCAGGAATGCTGTCAACTTATCACGCACAATGCGCGGGTTTTCGCCTGCCTGAATGGAAAGAATACCCTCAAGCATCATGTAGCGATCGCGCATTTCTTCGTCATCTTTGGCTTTGAGCTTACCGGACATGGGTAAATAGATCAGGTTAGCAGTTAACAAGCCCCACAGGGTGGCGAGAAAAGCAGATGCGATTGCCGGTCCAAGCTTGCTAGGATCATCCAATTGCTTCAACACGTTGATCAGCCCCATAACGGTACCAAGAATGCCGAATGTGGGGGCAAAACCTCCAGCGGATGCAAAGAAACCGATCCCTATCTTGTGTCTGCCGTGCATCTGGTCGATGCTGGTTTCCATAATTGCGGCAACTTGTTCAGGATCTACGCCGTCCACGACCATCATGATGCCCTTTTGAAGGAATTTATCTTCGATCTTCTTGCTATCTTCCTCGAGACCGAGCAAACCATCACGTCTGGCCTTATCTGCCAATTTGGCCAACAGGTCAATGGTGCCATTGGCATCAAACTTGGTAAGTGTAAATACTTTAATAATAACCTTGGGAAGCTGCATGACGGTCTTCATAGAAGTCGTAATAACTGTAGCAGCGATAGAGCCACCGAAAATCAGCAAAATGGCCGCCGGTGCTGCAAATAATTCAGCGGGCGAACCGCCATCCAGGATCATTACAACTACAACCGTACCAAGAGCCGCGATTATTCCTACTATTGAAGTCAGGTCCATGCTCTACTCCAGATTTACCCAGTTGATTAGTTAGATGATAATTTCATTGGGAGGATACCAGACTATTCACCAGGTTTGTCCGATATAAACGGTACAAGAGACTTTCTCCGGTACTCAATAAACCGTTCGGCGATTTCTGCGGGCGAATCTTTTACAATAAATTTTTTGTTATTCGCCAAGGTAACCACTGTATCCGGAGTTGATTCCACGGTCTCTATCAACTCCGGATTTATATAAAAGATCTTGCCATTTATTCTAGTCAAAAATATCACAGCACACTTCCTCGAACCTTTAACAATCAATGTTACATTTTTCCATCCACAACTTTAACATGTTGCAGTATTTTTTCCTGTAAATTGACCGTGAAAGGAATATAAAGATTGGCTAAAAAACATTAAAAAAGGTTTACAAAATCATTCCAGTTCAATTTTCATTACAAATCTGTCTGAAACAAAGATAGGGGTATGGCGTATGCTGCTCAGATATAGAGGTCCGAGCAGATATGCTTAACATAGAAGGTCAAGATACAAGATCTAAGAGGAGAGTACCTTTTGGTTTAATATATGAAAACAGAATAGATCGGCAATGCATATTTATAAAAAATTTGGCGTTTTTTTATTTTTCTTTTACATCAAAACCTGGCAACGGGCATATACTATAAAAGCTTACACTGTGCCAAGGTGTAATTAGCAAAATGCTGGGCAAGAAAACGAAGACTTGGATGAGTAATTTTGAGTTGCGAATTTTTTTATGGAGTTTTAGCGGGTAGTTCATCGGCAGAAAGAAACCCCCACCTGCGAGGAAACCCGGCTTGCAAAATCAAGGTAAGCAAATACAATGAAACCAAAATAGGCGCAGCCGTATAAACCGATTGTTGCCGCCAGGGCATCAGACGAAGTTATGAATTTTAAGCTGGTTGAAGTAACCATCCGCACTCCACCCAAAGCGGCGATAACAATATCAACCCAGCAAAAGCAAATTATCATCCACCAGAATTCCAGGGTATGTCTTGCTTAGTTCTATTTCTCGGGAGAATTTTTTATGGATTATCAAATTGTTATATTCGAATTAGCTTCAGAACTTTTTGGGTTGCGAATCTCATCCGTAGAAAGCATAATTAAACTACAGCCAATAACACAGGTACCGCATGCTCAGGAGTTTGTAGAAGGAGTTACAAACCTGCGCGGAAATGTTTTGCCCGTGATCGATTTACGGAAACGGTTCGGTTTTGAGCCCAGGACCGTTGACAAGAACAGTCGCATCATTGTTGTCAACGCAGATAAAATCAAAGTTGGCATGATTGTTGATGCAGTAACAGAAGTTTTGACCATTTCTGAGCAATCTGTTGAACCGGCTCCATCGATTACGATGACGGTCGATTCTAATTTCATCTCCGGCATTGTGAAAATCACTAAGAATCTGGTTATTCTATTAAATCTGGAGAAGATACTGGCTGGACAAGAGAGAATCCGGGGGTAATACGCGCTACTGCGTAAGCACAACCCATAAGATGACTATGTCCCTGCAGGTTTTTATTCCAGGCAGGGAATTGCGAGAATTATTCACACTGAAATTCAGTTTGAATTACAATCTTACAGGTATTCAAAAACAGCAGTTTGGTATCACTACAATATATTAGATAACCTGAGCAATGGTCGGGAAGGTTTTTTGGAAAACGGTATGGAAGATATTTTTTTTGCGGGGAAAGCTACCCAGGCCTCAATCGAACAAAACCAACCCGGCTTGACCGTTATCCATTATTCGCGGTAACATAAACTTGTAATTGCTCATCCTTCCATTTCCTGTCATATCCTGGAGATAAAATGCCTTACAGTGCATCAGAAACTCGTTACAACAACATGACCTATAAACGCAGTGGGCGCAGCGGGCTTAAGCTACCGCTAATCTCACTGGGGTTTTGGTACAACTTTGGGGGTCTGGATTCGTTTGAAAACGGTCGCGCGATTGCTCGTCGCGCCTTTGACATGGGTGTCACACACTTTGACCTTGCCAACAACTACGGTCCGCCTCCTGGCTCAGCGGAAGAGACTTTTGGCCAGCTGATGAATAAAGATTTTCATCCATACCGCGATGAACTGATCATCTCAACCAAAGCCGGATACGATATGTGGCCTGGGCCGTATGGCGAATGGGGATCGCGAAAATATTTACTTGCCAGCCTGGATCAATCCCTTAAACGTATGGGACTGGATTATGTGGATATTTTTTACAGTCACCGGCCAGACCCCGAAACGCCCATGGAAGAAACCATGTCTGCGCTAGATTCAGCTGTTCGGCAGGGAAAAGCCCTTTACGTTGGGATTTCATCTTATTCCCCCGAACAAACCCAGGAAGCTGCCCAGATTCTTCGACAAATGGGCACGCCATGTTTGATCCACCAGCCTTCCTATAACATGTTCGATCGTTGGGTAGAAAATGGCCTGCTAAATGTGCTGGAACAGGAAGGCATCGGCTCAATCGTTTTTTCGCCATTGGCCCAAGGACAGTTAACTGATCGCTACCTGAACGGCATCCCGGCTGGAGCGAGAGCCACCAAAACAGAACGTGTCTGGCTAACACCCGATGATATTAGCCACAATTTCGCAAAAATCCAAAAGCTGAACGAGCTGGCCCAGAAACGTGGACAAAAGCTTGCCCAAATGGCTATCGCCTGGGTGCTACGCAAGCCACAGGTTACATCTGCCCTGATCGGAGCAAGCAGTGTCGGTCAATTGGACGAAAACCTTGCAGCTTTGAACAATCTTTCCTTTACGAACGAAGAA
This sequence comes from Chloroflexota bacterium, assembly GCA_026390035.1. Taxonomy (GTDB): domain Bacteria; phylum Chloroflexota; class Anaerolineae; order Anaerolineales; family Villigracilaceae; genus UBA5195. The sequence continues at coordinate 38,377 of JAPLGT010000036.1, read as the reverse complement.
CTGAGCGCGATTGAAGCTGTATTAAAAGGATAAGCAGGAAATAGTTGCTCAGCCACCCAGGAAATGTATCTTCCAGGAATGATAATAAATGAACTTTCTAAAAAAATTATTCGGCGGCAGATCTGGCTCCAGCCAGAAAGAATATTACGTTTTCGATGTCAAATGTAAACGCTGCGGCGAAATCATCGAAGGCCGAGTGGATGTGGATAATGATTTGAGCGTGGAGTATGAAAGCAGCGGTGATGCCTTTTACTGTCGCAAAGTTCTGATGGGCGACGGCAAAAATCTGTGTTATCAGCAGATCGAGGTGGGGCTAAAATTCGACTCCAAGCGCAAACTGGTCGAACGCCGGGTAGAATCTGGCGGGGATTTTGTTGAAGTATAAATATCTACAAGCTCTACTGTCCGGATAGCTCAACAATCAAAATATCCAGCGACACTTCCAAAGACATCGCGCCAGTTTTGGAAGCTTCATCCATCGCAAGAATACGATGATAAATTCCTTTGAGGGTATCCATGGTAAAGTTTCTGGCCTGGTTGAAGCACTTCTCAGCCACATACGGATGCAAGCCTAATTCATCAACCACATCTGGCAGCCGGCCGCCATCATCGATAATATCGCGAGCAAGCGTCAACAGCCGAAACTGACGGATCACCATACCAAACACCTCAAAGGCATCCTTGTCTTCCAGCAGCCGGTGAAACAGTTTTTGTGCCTGTTTGCCATTCTGTGTGCCGAGGGCATCCACCAGATCAAACACATCCACGCTGGCAGTCACGATGCTGACTGCATCGACATCCTCCTTACCGATGGTATGCGCATAATTAACATAGGTAAGCAATTTAGTAATTTCCTGGGCGGCTTGACGTGTATCTACGCCTGTCATTTCTGCCAGATGAACCGCGGCCGGTAACTCAATCGCCCCGCCCTGGTTTTTAGCTTCTTTAACAATCCATGCGGGCATTTCCCGCTGAGCGGGGAGCATAAAAGCCTTATATTCCGCAATTTCGGGGTTTTTCATCACCCATTTTACCAACCAATGACCAGGGATCTCTTTTTCCTTGATCTCTCCTGGCTCGAGAATGACAATACGAGTGAAAGCCGGCACAGTTTCAAGGAAAGTAAGAAAAATCTTACGATACTCTTGCGTCTTGCCCTTTTCCTTGTCCTTGAAATGCTTCCCAACATTCTCCAATACAAGCAGACGTTCTTCCGCCAGAAACGGCATGGCATTGGCAATGTTAGCAATCTCGTTTTCGCTAACAAAAAGCACATCCAGACGCGATGTATTCATACTTGCTGATGTTGGGTCGGTGAACTTAGAACTAAATTTGGCCACCTGTTTACGGATGGCCAAATCATCGGTTCCTAAGTAGATATGAAGGTGGTGATCAGGCATATTTTACCCGCAAGAATTCGGTCTTCAATTTTTTGTTACAACGCGATGCAAATTCTTGGATAGCGAATAAACATCCACAAGCAGCATGCCACCGGGGTCTGGCTGGGTAGTCACGCGCATCTGCAAGGCCGGGCCAAGCGGACGGCTAAGCATGAATGCCAGGATGGAAAGAAGCATCACCAGAGGCAGCCGTTCGAGACGTTCTCGATTATTCCTGGTACCACTCATCCCTACAAATGCAAAAAGAGCCGCCAGCCCCCCGGTAACAACATAATTGGTTCCACAACCCTCGTGGATGGCAAGGTTGTATTCGCCATTCTGGAGGCGGGTAAGCGCTTCAGTGACTGCTTCGCGCACATCTTCGGTGGGAAGATCGCCAATCAGGAAAAAGCCGGTGGGGTTGGAATGTCCGGCCATGGCTCGACCAGGGAACCTGGCGCTTAAAATATGGATGGTGGCATGTTCAAGCGCATGGTTTCGACGCGTTTCACCAACAAGGGGAGCTTCAAGGATAGAATTCATACTACTATTTTATCACCGCCCCAGCAGCTACATAAAACAGACCCAGCATAAGCCGGGTCTATTTTATGTTTTGATGAAAAAACTGGGATTTATTCTTTTCCGGAAGTGGACCACAAAAAGCCAATGAACATCAGCACCGCACCAATAAACTCACTGATATAGAGCGCATCCACAAGCCCGGCCTTCACAAATGTGCCGGCCATGGCTGGAGAGAGTGCACCTATGGCTATAAACAAATTTCCAAACATACGTCCGGCCAGGACTTTTTTCCGCCAAAAAAGAAAAGCCGAGTAACCAGCCCCACCCACTAACCCCAGAGTACCGTAGATATTTAGAATAATAGTCAGGAAAATTATCAAACCACTTCTAGTGAGAATGGTCTTGTATTGTTCTGAAGCCGTGGCTGCTACATTGTAATTAAGCTGCGAGCCAGTCAGCGGTGCGATAGCCACCAGGATCAGAGCCAACAGAGATACACCACCCAGGATGTAAGTTAGATAAAGCGCCCATTTGCCTTTGCGAATGAGAAGATGAATACTACCCTGCCCCAACCAGGCAGCAGTCAGCATCGCCCCGGTCAGATACCACAATTTGAGGACCATGGCATTAAATGTAAATCCCAGGATCACTTCGCTGAGGGTTCCCAGACCATAGAGCAGTAAACCAAATGCCCATAGTAGTTGGTGCATTCCGCCTTTCAACTGGTAGCGCTGAAATACCTTATAAGCAAAAATAAATGTAACCAACGTCGATAGTATAGAAATAAAGTTCATATAGGCTCCATTCGTATTTAATCAACCCGATCTCATGCCCCAGGCATAAATCCAAGTACCACAAGGCCAGTCAGCACCAAAACCCCCAACAAACCCACCAAGATCATTACAAGCAAAACCGGCACAAGTTTTCTTGTGATAATCGATGATTGAAAGCGCTGTGAATGACTGAGTTTCATGCGTGTAAATCCTCAAAAGTCTGATAAGTTTGCAGTAAATTTACCAGGATCAGATCGGTAAATGTATTAATTTTGTTGAGCATTTTGCCCCAAGCCAGACCTGGCGGCACGCGGGCATCTTCATACGCATTTACCAGCGCTTCCAGCAGAGAATTACGGAAAAATAAAAACGCGCAAGTCGCATCCACACTATTTAAACCATAACGTCGGGCGCGTGAAGCATAGTCATAACCAAGCGAGTACGCCTCTGATGATACTTTCGGATCATCACTGGAAAGAAAAATCATCAATCCTTGAACCAATAACATACCGCTCGAACGATACTGTGCCCGAGCATTTTGATCTAATTTTTGATACCAGATTTCGGCTTCCAGACGCCCTTCAGCAATTTGCATGCGCATCTTTGCAACGGCACTGTGCATGGCGCTAGATGGCTCCATCACATTCCGATCACCCGATGTCTTCATCCACAGCTCAATTTCGCTGGACAGGTAACGTCTGTGACCACCAGATGTGCGATGGACAGGCAAAATGCCCTTATCCGACCACAAACGTACCGTGGAAGGGTGCACCCCAAGCATACCGGCCACACCAGATAACGCCAACCAATTTTCCCGACGAGTATCTTCCATTCCCTACCCTTTTTGTATTTCACATCAAAAAATGATTATGAAAAATTCTACGAAAAACGGCATAGATGATGCTTTTTTGTAGTGATTTTTGCGTAAAATAGCGCAAAATAACCAGTTACTGGGAAAAACCCAAACCGACTTGGCTATTGTCCGCTATTCGCGCTATTAATCTGCCAGCGCAACACGCTCCAACACTGATGGTGCTTCCACCTGTTTGTGGAAAGATTCGACATCAATTCGGGTAAGCATAAATACAGCCACAGCCAACATGGATGCCTCAATGCCAAAGACAACCAGATAACCAGCAATCAGGTTATGCGTCAAAGCAAGGACACCATCTCGAACAACTCCCGCCATCAACGTGCCAACCAAGCGCGAAAGCGCATTAGAAACACCCCAGGCGCCGATAAACAGGCCAATATAGCCAGGCAAGGTCAAATCAAACATCAGCGCAAGGTTGGCTACCGTGGCAAGACCAGTACCTGCGCCCAATAGAATCACTCCAACCCAAAAAACAGACACCGAAGCAAATATTCCGCTGGCAAGGATAATAAGAAATCCACCCAGGGCTAACAGGTTGCCAATTTGCGCCACCCACCTACGAGGCAGGAAGCGTTCCAGCGCCCCGGCAACCAGAATTGTCACTAATACAGCACCGCCCCAAATAGATGTAATCCGCGTGGTCTGCTGGACTGTCATCCCGAATGTTTCAGCAGCAAAAGGTTCGAGCAAGACATCCTGCCCGAGAATTGCGGCCAACAACAATGTCAGATACCAGAAAAAGAGGGTTGCCTGGCGACTCTTGAGAATGATTGCAGCCATATCTGTAAAAGTGTAATTTTCTGCGCGCTCCACCTGGCGACTATCCAACCGTTTTTCTAAACGAAACAGCCCGATCAGACCAAAGAGCAGTGCGAAGGATCCGACAGACAGGAAGGCGCGCTGCAATGCTTCAGGCGAATAATGATCAAGCATGCGACTGATGGCCACTGCAGTAAAAATAATGCCAACAATCATCATAAACCACATGGTGGCAATGGTTTTTCCACGCTCTTTCTCGCCGGACAATTCAGATGCCAGCGCAAGATAAGAAACACTCGAAAGGTTATAGCCCATACCCCAGGCACCAAAAGCAAGCCCAGCCGCCAGAATCCCAAGCACAGGATTGCCAGTCATCATGAAAGCAATTTGAGGGGAAGACACCAAACCGCCGAAACACAAGAGCAGGCCGAGCAATATATACGGACTGCGCCGAAAACCAAAAATAGGGTGACGATCTGAATACGAACCAATGGCCACCTGGAGAGGCGAAAATAAATATGGAAAAGAGGCCAGGATGGCAACAAATGTAGCCGCAATTCCCAATTCTTTGATCATTACCCGGTTCAGGGTGGAGTTGATCGGAACGAGAGTCATGGCCACGGCGACATGAATCAGGCCTAGTTGTAAACGTTTGCGTAACATTGATAGTCCAATCGAATAGTTTGAATAAGGCTTTCTAATTTAGCTTTTAATTCCATGCACGTCAATGTAGATTTAGGTAGAATTTTACTAGAGGTTGTTTAGAGTTATATGAAATTTCAGCTTACTGACCAGCAATCTATCCTTAATAATCAGAAGCCGGTTGCGGAGAGTGCCCGTCCCAACCGGCTTCTGCTGCGTGTTCCCCTATTAGCACGCAGCAATATCTATTAATCTGATTATTGATACCACACCTGTGTAGACAGTTACAAGACAAAACTGTTAAGCTGACCAAAAACTGGGATACATTCTCGTTTTCAGCCTGTTTGGGTTTACAATTTTGCAATGCTAGTTATTTCTGACATATAATCCAAGTATTACTAATTCCGGAGGGATCTATGCCGCTTCAAATTATCGTTGGCACACAATGGGGTGATGAGGGTAAAGGCCGCATTGTTGATTGGTTCGCAGGTAATTCCGATGTGGTTGCCCGCTACAATGGCGGAGATAACGCCGGACATTCTGTCACCGTTGGAAAGAAATTATTTAAGCTTCACCTGATCCCATGTGGCATCATCCACTCCAGACCCGTGGCAATTTTGGGAAACAGTATGGTGATCAACCCCAGTTCCTTACTGGCTGAGATCGCCATGCTACGCGAAGCAGGTATTGAGGTAAACCCAAGGCGTTTACGAATTTCACATGCAGCCCACTTGATAACGCCCGCACACCAGGCGCTTGACAAGGCCCTGGAAGTGGCACGCGGCAAGGAAAATATCGGCACCACGGGACGTGGGATCGGTCCGGCTTACACTGACAAAGCCAGCCGCCGCGGACTGCGCGTAGCGGATCTATTGGGATCCAATTTTAGCGAACAGTTAAACATCCGGATCGATGAGGCCAATCAACAGTTAAACATGCTGGGCGCGCCAAGAATCGACCCGGTGACGATTATCTCAGATTTTCAAAAATATCGTAAAGCCATGCTCCCCTATGTCGGCGATATTTCGATGGAACTTGGCAGCGCGCTTGATGCCAAACAGCGGATTTTAGCCGAAGGCGCCCAGGGAACCTTGCTGGATATTGATCACGGCACCTATCCATTCGTTACATCTTCATCGACAGTTGCCTCCGGCGTCTTTACGGGTTTGGGGATTGGGATAACAGCTGCAAACGGCGCTGAAGTGACTGGCGTGTGCAAATCATTCCAAACACGGGTTGGCTCGGGACCATTCCCCACTGAAGTCTTTGATGATCTGGCTCTGCGCTTACGCGGAACAGGCGCAAACCCCTGGGACGAATACGGAACAACGACTGGTCGAGCACGGCGCGTCGGTTGGCTGGATGGTGTGCTGCTGCGTTACGCCGTGCGCATCAACGGCCTAACCGAACTGGTCATCACCAAGCTAGATATTCTTTCGGGTTTTGAGAACATCAAGCTGTGTGTTGCATACCAGCAAGGGTCTGAGATTCTCAAAGATTTGCCTTTCGGGCCATCACATCTGGATGGCTATGAACCGATTTATGAGGAATATACCGGCTGGTCGGAAGATGTCAGCGGCATCCGTAGATGGGACGATTTACCCGAAGGGGCCAAAGGCTACCTGGCTGCGATCGCCCGGTTGTCCGGCGTCCCGGTCAGACTGGTAAGTGTCGGACCAGAGCGAGAGCAAATTGTAAGCGCGCCCTAACTGGTTTTGAGAAATTAGATTTGCCATGACAAAGACAAGCTGAGCAGATATACAAACTTGCACGGCTTGTCTTTTATTAAATCGATTTCTAAAAACAGTTAGCTGCCGGCAAGCTGAGCATGAAGTTAGTCAATGAGCTGTAATGTTCTGGCATTTAGCGACTGGATATGTACAAGCTGGCCGAAAGAACTGCCATCAAAAAGCCAGAAAACGATTCTAGTGGAGTCTGAACAGACAGTGCTTTCGCTAAAATTCCACCCGCTGGAAAACCCGATTTCAAAAACAGGGCGGGATAAGCGACCTGGTTCTACTGAAAATATTATCCGAAAGAACGGAAAAAAATACAAATTCTGCATTGCCAGGTTAAGAGCCGTATTTTTTATTATCTTACTCAGCTGTTATGGGCACCAAAAATAACCAAACCCCGAAAATTAAAGCGCTTTTTGTCCAGGTGTTATCTATATTGTATGCACCATCATTCTTACACCCCAGTACCATAATAGAAACCTGATAACCAGAATACCTGGCATCAGGTTTCTATTATTTATTCCATTTTTTCCAATAAGACCAAGCTCTTCCCCGCGATTCACAATATAAAATTGATACCCGCGAAAACAAGGATTGCCAAACTACTCCCTGGTTCTCAGGCTAGGCTTGTGGGCATAGCGTTTGCGGATTTCAGGTAAAAAATACTCATCAAAGAATCGGTCGGCGTCGTAATCCGGTTTCCAGCCCCATTCGGCACGAGCCAGGCTGTCATCTAGATCTTCGGGCCAAGAATCGACAATGCCTTGTCTGCGCGGATTTGGATCGAAACGAATCTGGGTGCCAGGAAAAGCTGCCAGAGCTCGTTTCCGAAACTCTCCGGCCGTCAGACTGAAAGCACTGATGTTATAAACCACATTGCTCAGGCTTTCACGTGGAGCTTCGGTCAAATCCATCAGCGACTTGATCGCATCAGGCATGGCCATGAAGGATATCTTTGTATCTTCACGTACGAAACAAGTATAGGGCTTCCCCTGTGCAGCTGAGTGCAGCATCTCAGGACCGTAGTCACTGGTCCCACCGCTCGGAAGTGTGAAGGCGCTGATCAGGCCTGGGAAACGAATTGCTCGAAAATCAAGCATCACCGGGGGTTTCTCATCAAGATGACGTTGGCCAAAATAGCGACTGTAATACATGCCTAATTTTTCACAATAAAGCTTATTACAGCCGTACATAGTATGCGGTGCGTTGTATTCGTCTTCTTTCACAACCCCGGCGGCCTGTTTGGCTGCCAGTGTGGGAAATCCATAAGCAGCAATCGAACTGGGAAACAGGAATTTGATTTCCTGCTTGTATTTCTCTGAACGATAAGCTGCCATCATCAACAGCTGCATCGTACCTTCCACGTTGATGCGGTGGGCTTCTTCGGTGGCTACTTCTGCTTTCGAAGAGAGCGACGCCGCCAGGTGGTAGATAATATCAAAATCATAATCATAAAATTGTTTTATCCGGTTTACCAAATCCCCCTGTAGATGTTCAGCTACCAGGCTCCGTATGGCATCCGGCAAAGGCGCAAGATCGGCAGTTACAATACGAAAACCACCACGCGCTGACAGGTTTTGAATTAGAGCCTGGCCAATCTCACCACAAGCGCCGGTGACCAACACGGCTTTTTCGCTCATCTACACTCTCCTCATGCTAGAATAAAATGCTCGTTGCTGAAACGGCAATATGATTTTACAATACTACGTCTCGGAAAACTCGTTACATTTATCATCAGTTTGGTTAGTAGTTGTACTACGAGCCAAATACTCAAAGGGATTATGCGTAAATTGACCTTTCTACTGCTGGGAATAACCCTGATTTTATCAGGCTGCGCCAGCCCGAGCAGTACCACTCCACTGGGCAGTGTAGACGAACTGACCGCCGGCCAGCCGGCAGCAGCAGGAACAGCTGCCGATACTGCAACAATCGTCTGGTTCCCGGCCACCACCACATGGACACCTGCGCCCACGTTTGTACCCAGTGCCACTCCGCAACTGCTCCCCGGCCTTGGGCCACAGCTGTATAAGGATGACTTTAACGACCTGAAAACATGGTCTTTCTCCAAATCACAAGCCAGCGAAGGCAACAATATCATCCTTGATCGTAACCGGCTCACCCTTGCCATCAACTTGTCGCCGGCGACATTATTCAGCTTGAACAACGACCTTTTACTCACCAATTTCCAGTCTGAAATGACTGTCTCGATCAACCGCTGTTTTGGGCCGGATGTTTACGGTATTTTGTTCCATGCAGCCAGCGGTACCTATGCCTACCGTTTTCTGCTTAATTGCACGGGTAAAGCACGCGTGGAATTGGTTCGGGACGGGACTACGATCCCACTGCAGGAATGGGTTCCCAGCGGAGATGCACCATCTGGCGCACCCGGATTGGTCAAGATGGGCGTCTGGGTCGCCGGCACAGAAATGCGCTTTTTTTTAAATGATCATTACCAGTTCACGGTGTTTAATCCTGTTTTCAAGAGCGGCAGCCTGGGGGTCTTTGCCAACGCAAGCAGCCCGGATGGGCTCAACATCAGCTTCTCCAAGTTGACAGTACATTCTGTCGATTATGCATCACCCACCCCCACGGCCACACCGACAAGAACTCGTACACCAACGCGTACACCAAGACCCACACCTTGATCAATAACTGTTGCGTGTTCGCGCATCGCCTGATAAACTCGTAGATATGGCTAATAAACTAAACGATCTGGAACCCAAAACCTGGTTGAAATTTCAAAAATCTTGGTTCATTCACAATCCACCACCCAGGAAAAAAGGGGTACTTCGTCACCCTGCCAAATTTCCGGAAACGATGGCTCAGGAATTTATTGAGTTTTTCACCAAACGGGGCGAATGTGTACTCGACCCTATGGCTGGGACGGGTTCCACCTTGGTGGCAGCACTACGCTGTGGTAGAAACTCGTTTGGAATCGAACTAAACCCCGGGTATGCGCAGATTGCCAAACAAGTGATCGCGGAAGAGAAAACCACGCTCGGGATCGGTAACAACACAGATGACCTGACCGCCGAGGTAATTGAGGGGGACGCATTCAAAGCCGGAGAGTACGGACTCCCGGTTGTGGCATATATGCTTACTTCGCCACCTTATTGGGATATGCTGCACTCCAAAGGCGCGGAGAATCAAAAAAAACGGCGCGAATCAAACCAGCTGGATGTGGTCTATTCCGATGACCCCAACGACGTGGGCAATTTACATGACTATGACCAATTTCTGGAGCGACTGGTAACTATCTACGCCGGGCTAAAACCTCTACTGCGCGAAAAGGCCTACCTGACGATCATCGTCAAAAATGTCAAGAAGGGCGGCAAAATTTACCCACTGGCATGGGACCTTGCGCGTGAGCTTGGCAAAGTTTATACACTTAAGGATGAAAAAATCTGGTTGCAGGATAACCAACCGCTGGCACCATTTGGTTTGGGGAGCGCCTGGGTCAGCAATACCTTTCATCATTACTGCCTACAATTTCGAAAAGATTAAATTCAGATGGGCCCCAGATAGGCGACTTCAGACCTCGCAATATTGTTCTGGGCGCCATATCGCTTCGCCAATTAGGGCCGCCATTCACCAACCGCTATGATCTCTGTCTCTGATCTTATCAAGCTACCCTTCACACCAGACCTGACCGAAGGTGGTATTCATTTTGCCACCCGCTCGCTGGGGCAGAACTATGACCATTCTGGGGGATCGGTATACGCTCGCCTGCGCAACATAGTAGGCAGTGTAGCCGTCGAACTGGCTTTTCGGCGCTATCTGAGCTCGAGCGGCATTCCATTTGCGATAAAAGGAACAATGCCGTTTAGCGAACCAGACCACTACGACGTCTTGTTAGGCGGTCGCCGCTGTAATATTCACACTTATCTGACAACCAAACGCAGCCAAATCACGAACATGCGCCGCAATCCGGCCATGCTATTGAAAGCCCCGGCGACGATACCCGAAGAACAGCTTTCCACCAACCTGTCAGGGAAAGACCTGCAGATTTTCACTTTTTTATTTGGCTTGACAACAAATTCTTCAGAAGACATCAGCAAAGCAATCAATGCTAACCAACCGGTTTATCTTGTACACCCACTGCCAGCTGGCTGGGCGCATCCGCAAATCTGGGCTCCACTCGGAAAGCTGGGACTCAAGAGTGAGAGTGGATCACAGCTCAACATCGAAATTGGCGGGCTGGACATTGATAGAAACTTTATTACAGAAACCCTTTCACTACAACCGCTGAAGCGTGCTTTTGCGAAAAACAACTATTACAGCCTGGCTTATATGCATACAGAACGCCTTCCAAACGCGCGCGTGGGAATTCAAAGCCCCAACAAAAGCGATATTACCATTATTCAGCCACACGAATGGGATAATATTTGGGTTTACGGGTTGGAAATCTGGCTGGCTGGCTATCTGGTACAGGAAGAATTCCGCAACAAAGCCAGTACCAGCTTTGCAGGAAGCCGGATTTTTCAGTACAGCAAAACCCAAACAAAAAAACTCTCCGTACCTGTGACAGATCTACGTGCACTGAAAGCCCTATTCGATCAGGTAACTAACTGGGAAATAGAGCGGAAAAACTGGTAGACTCGGGGGGTTGGCGAACCTGATGTATATAACACATACCATATTGATTCCAGAAAGCTGCGGGAATGCCCTGTTTTGCCGCACTAGCTGACCCTACAAAAGGAGTATTCATGTTAATTCTACTTACAATCCATTCCATCGTCCGCTGGCTGGTAACCTTGGTGGCGCTGGCCCTGATAATTCGTCTTATTATTGGGCTGGTAAAAAAACAGCCCTTTGATAAAAGCGCGGCTGGGCTTACAAGCGCTTTTGGCGGACTAATGGACACACAACTGCTGTTAGGCTTATTATTCCTTGTACAGGATGGCCTCAGTAAATCTGGGTTCCCATCCTACCGTATGGAGCATGCCTTCGCGATGATTCTGGCAGTAATTGTTGCCCATCTTCCTGCCATGTGGAAAAACAAAGATGACTCCTTGCGCACGCGCAACACACTGATCATTGTGATAATTTCACTGCTGCTTGTTTTCATTGGCATCAGCCCTCTAGGAGGTTGGGGGCGCTGGTGGCACATTATCGGTTTATTCTAGAATAATTTCAGGTACTTCGGAAAAAACATGACCACTGCTGATGAAGTTACGCATACCGCTGAAAAGCTCGATTTCAAGAAAATTATGCCCGTTCTGGTTATCATTCTAGTTGACCTGCTGGGCCTATCGATCATCATCCCGCTCATGCCGCTTTACGCAGCCCGCTTCGGCGCGAACGCACTTGTGATTGGGCTGTTGGGTTCCACTTATCCATTTATGCAATTTATCGGAGCACCAGTCCTCGGGCGTCTTTCAGATCGCTTCGGACGCCGTCCAATCCTGATCGTCAGCCAGATTGGCACCTTTCTTGGGTTCATTCTGCTCGGGTTTGCCAACGTGCTGCCACTTCTGTTTCTTTCTCGCGTCATCGACGGACTATCAGGGGCAAACATATCCACCGCACAAGCCGTGATCACCGACTTGACCACGGATGAAACCCGTACCCAGGGTCTGGGCTTGATTGGAGCTGCTTTTGGGATGGGCTTTATCCTGGGCCCGATCATCGCCTTTGCTGTATTGATTGCATCTCATGATAACTACCAGGCAGTAGCGTTCACGGCTGCATTTTTCTCACTTGCATCCTTATTACTGACCACCTTCTGGCTGCCAGAAACGCGCAATCCGCAAAAAAACAGACTGGGCGGCAAATCTCCATTTTCATTCCAAGCCATGGCTCAATCACTGAACCGTCCAACCATCGGAGTTTTATTGGTTCTCATGTTCGCCCAACAATTGGCCTTTGGCGGTTATGAGCAAATGTTCTCGCTGTTTGCGCTCAACCGCCTTGGTATGGGTGCGCGGGATACATCTGGATTATTTGTCCTGGCCGGGTTGTTTATTGTGGCCATCCAGGGCGGCTTCATTGGGCCCTGGAGCAAAAAATATGGGGACCGCTGGCTGGTCATGCTGGGTTTATCGACTCTGGCTATTGGGTTAATTCTTACGGCTCTCACCCCCCAAATTCCCGTACCCTGGTACAACCAGGCCAAAATTACCGCTGAAATGCAGGGAAGGGCCTCCACGCAGATCATCAACGTTGCTTTGCCGGCTGAATCCAGCAAAGGCTGGCTCGGCATCATCTGGGTGCTGATCGCGTCATTCCCGGCTGCGCTGGGTGGCGGTGTGCTACACCCAGCCATTAACAGCCTGATCACTAAGTCAGCTGGCAAAGACGAAGTAGGAGGTATTCTAGGAGTTTCTTCTGGCTTTTACAGTGCTGCCAATGCGATTACCCCGCTTTTCTTTGGGTCCTTGTTTCAATGGTTTGGCGCGCCAGTGCCATTCCTGCTCGGTGGCCTGCTGCTGGCAGTGTTGTGGGTCATCGCAATGCGCACAGTTAAAGTACCCCAGACAGCGCAGACGCAGTAAACTACTTCAAAAGTAAATCTGCCAGCCTGGGGGTGGTTTTTAAAATCTCATCCGCTCCCAGGCCACGAAGTTCAGACTCTTCACCAAAACCGCACAACACTCCCACAGTTTGAGCCCCAGCTGCCTTGCCTGCGCGAATATCCACAGTGGTATCTCCGATCATCAGGCAGTTTACGGACTGTACGCCCATGCGCTCAGCCGCCCAATAGATGGGGTCAGGGTAAGGCTTTGTATGTTTGACAGTCAGCGCCCCAGCCACACAGCTGAAATATTGTTCAATTCCGACTTGGGATAAAAATTCTCGAGTTGTAGCCTCATCTCGCGCACTTACCACAGATAACGGGTAGCGCTGGTGCAGTTGCGCCAGCATTTCCTGCACGCCAACGATTGGGCGAAAGTGCTTAATCCTGGCCTTGCGTTTCTGGCTCAGCCAACTGGACAATTTTGCCAATTCAACATCAAACCCAAACTTATCCGGCATGCCGATCAAAAAATTCCCGGGCGCTTCCGCCCACATCACAAAGCGGCGCGCAGCACGCTGATAATCTTGCCCGGGCAGTAAAAATCGCAGCGCTTTAAAAAATGGGGCTGCCTGTTCAATGAACAGGTCGTCTGTATCATTTAAGGTGCCATCGACATCAAAACACAGGGCTTGAATTCGGGGAATATCGAGGGGCATGCTGGTTCTCCTGATTATATTTTAACGTCAACAGCTACGGAAATTTCCATTAAACCGGTATGAAAATATTTTTTGTGGGGCAAATCAACACCAAGACCGTAATCGAGCAAAATCCAACCCAGCTTGACTGTTCTCCGTCCTCACGTTATTTTACGCCAGATCAGATCAATTTTGTGTTTTGTCTCTTACCAATCGAAACAAAGACACTTGCGCTGAACGCTAAAAAAAACAATTTCAATATTGGGCATATCTGCCCTCAAGTTTAAGCACTCTCAGTCGATAACAGAACAAGGATCGTCTTACGTTTTTGGACCCAGATTTTGGGCTTTGAAAGGAGGCATTATGGGCATACAAGCAATCGGTAATTCAACGTCAGTTGATCTGAGTACTATGGCCCGGTCACGATCAGCCACTACCACCGCAGCGAGCACTTCTACTACCAGTGGTACGGAAAGCCAGGTTGCCACGCAAAATACAGGAGTTGCACCTCCGGCCAAAGTTGGCGGAGTAGCAAAACCAGTTGAAACTAGCGTGAGCAGCAGCAGTACCAACGGTACCAGCAGTTTAAGCTTGGATAAGATTTATGATAAACGCGATGCGAACCAGGATGGTACCGTCTCTTATCAGGAAGAGCTTCTTTTTTCATTGAAGCAAACAACCAGTGAGACCCAAAACCAGGCCGCTGTTACTACCAACCAGATACAGGCTGGCTTGAACGCATACAAACAAGGCCAGCAAGCCAATAGCACATCGCTCAGTTCGCCCCTGTTTGCAATCTAAGTAGGGTACAAGCTCGGTTTCAATTAACAAGACAGGGGACACACCAGTTGTGTCCCCTGTCTTGTTAGCCAGTTGATTATTTTTGACCGTATGTATTAATACTGATTAATACACGCATTGAATTCATATCCTGGAGAAACAGCCAGGTGTGCTATACTTTAATGTATGGATTATGCTGAAAGTGCCCTGACACATCTAAAATGTCCTGAGTGTCATAAAATTTTCAACGCAGATGAAGTGCAAACCTACTGTCAGGATTGCCGCAGTCCGCTAATCGCCTGTTATGACCTCAATATCGCCAAAAAAACGCTTACCCGTGAGGCTTTGCAGGCGCGTTCCAGAGGTATCTGGCGCTGGGGCGAAATACTACCAGTCCGCGCTCAGGCCCAGCGCCTGACGCTTGGCGAAGCCGATACACCCCTATTACCAGCCACTAACCTGGGTAAATCCCTGGGAATGAACGAACTTTACATCAAGGATGAATCCAACAACCCAACCGGTTCGTTTAAGGCACGAGGACTGGTTGTAGCTGTAGCGCGTGCGATGGAATTAGGCGTGCGCGGGTTCGTTATCCCAACTGCGGGTAATGCTGGCGGCGCCCTGGCTGCCTATGCAGCCCGGGCAAGGGCACAGGCACATGTTTTCATGCCAAAAGATGCACCAATAGCCAACCAGATTGAAGTCAAGATTGCTGGCGCAGAATTAGTACTGGTTGACGGTCTTATTTCTGACGCAGCCAAACTGGCAAGCGAGGCTGCCAAACAAAACGATTGGTTCGATATTTCGACATTCAAGGAACCTTACCGATGCGAAGGCAAGAAAACCATGGGTCTTGAATTGGCCGAAGCTTTTGGCTGGAATCTGCCGGATGTGATCATTTATCCAACCGGTGGAGGAACCGGGCTGGTGGGTATGTGGAAAGCTTTCGCCGAATTGGAACAAATGGGTTTTATTGGCGCAAAGCGGCCGCGCATGGTCAGCGTCCAGGCTGATGGCTGTGCACCCATTGTGCGCGCATTTAACGAAAATAGCGAGCGCTGCGTGTTTTGGGAAGGCGCTGAAACCATTGCATCCGGTCTGAGAGTTCCGGGCGTATTTGCCGACCGGATGATCTTGCGCGCAATTCGCGCCAGCATGGGAACAGCACTAACAGTATCTGATACCGAAATTCTAGCCTGCCAAAAGGAAATAGCGGCTTGCGAAGGGATTTTCGCAGCTCCTGAAGGAGCTGCCAGCCTGGCAGCCATAAAAAAATTACTGGCAAATGGTTGGATTGATAAACAAGAACGTGTAATACTGTTCAACACAGGTTCAGGATTAAAATACCTACAGTAGCAACGGAAAGGAGGCGGGACGCTTCGCCGATCCGCTGCTACATGATCGTGTAAGAGGTTCGATGCTCGAAAACCAACGTGCAGTCTTGGAATTGTTATATAAAGTCAGCCGCGAGTTCGCCACTGCTCTTGAGCTTAGAACTGTGTTGACGCGCGTACTATTCTCGGCCATACATAATGTGGGCGGGGAGCGTGGCAGCGTGGTGGTGATGGATGACAACGGACAAGCCGTCGACTCAGCTTTTGTGTATGGCAACCAGGTACGCGACAGTACCACCCTGCATCTTAAAGAGACAGTTGACCGAGGCCTGGCGGGATGGGTTGTGCGCAGCCACCAGGCGGTTTTGGTCCCAGACACGAGCCAGGACACACGCTGGCTGCACCGCGAGGATGATAAAGTTGAACATTCCGGTGCAAAATCAGCGATCTGCGTACCCTTGATGGCTCGCGAAAAACTGGTGGGCGTACTCACCTTGGTTCACCCGAGCCCTGGCGCGTATACTGATGAACATTTGGAATTGATGCAAGCCATTGCCGACCAGGCGGGCATTGCTGTGCTAAATGCACGACTGTTCTCTGAAAGCCAGCGCCAGGCGCGCGTGATGACTGCCCTGGCAGAAGGTGCCGCTTACTTAAATTCATCTGTCCGCATTGATGATTTGTTTGAAAACATCATGGCGCAGACGAAACAGACACTACAGGTTGAAATTACCGCCCTGGCAATGGTAGATGGTCAGGAATTGGTATTTCGCGCAGCCAGCGAAAGCGGCTCTAACCTGATCGGTAGGCGCATAAAACTAAGCGAAGGAATCGCCGGAATGGTGGCCCGCCATGGACGCGGGGTTATCATCCCTTCGACCGCATCTGATACCCAACCACTGCTTTCAGATGCAGAAAAAATAGAGGGGATCAGAGTGCGCGGGTTTGCCTGTGTCCCGATTTCTGTACAGGACAAAGTCATCGGCGTACTGGAAGCCATCAACCCGATTGCAAAATCTTTCGACCCGGATGCCCTGCTGGTATTAACCGGTCTGGGTGCGCTGGCTGGAACAACCATACAGAATGCGCAGCTATTTGAAAGCCTGGACCTGGCCCGCAAGCGCTATCGTGACTTATTTGAAGACAGTATCGACCCCATAATTATTACCGATTTAAACGGGAAAATTCTGGAAGTCAACAAAAAAGCTGTTGTTTTTTCAGGGCTTGAACCCGCAGCCCTGCATACGTTGCAAATCGACCAGATACACGAGGTCAGCTACGAAAAAACCGGACAGCAGTTTGAATATATTGGGAATGCGACCGCCACTTACGAATCAACCCTGGTTGATAGTTTCGGCAAAACACACCCAGTACAGGTCTATGCTCGCAAGGTGGTCTTCGACGATGCGGAATCGATCCAGTGGATCTTGCGTGATATCACTGAACGAAAAGATCTGGATACCCTGCGCGAAGACCTGACGGCAATGATTTACCATGACCTGCGTTCACCGCTTGCCAACCTACTTTCAAGCGTGGAAATGCTGGATGACATTATTCCTACTTCAGAAAGAGACTCAGCGCAACCGATTCTGAGAATTGCGCACCATTCCATCAACCGTATCGAACGCATGGTCAGTTCATTGCTGGATATAAACCGGCTGGAACATAACCAGACCATTGGAGAACGTCAAACTGCGGATATTTCGGCGCTGATCAGTTACAGCATAGAAGCGGTCAAACCATCCACTGAAGGGCGCGAACAGACCATCTTATCGAATGTGGTATCCGGTCTACCTCAGGTCTACGTGGATATGGATATGATCCGGCGCGTGCTGATCAATCTTTTGGAAAATGCCGCGAAATACACGCCAACCAATGGATTAATTCAAATCGGCGCGGAAAAGAATGATGACTTCATTCTCATTTACGTGCAAGACAATGGTCCGGGCATTCCAGAAGGGGAAAAAGAACATATTTTCGACAAATTTATCCGCCTTAAGAACAAAAATGGCACCCGCGGACTGGGTGTTGGGCTGGCTTTTTGCAAGCTGGCAGTTCAGGGGCACATGGGCAAAATTTGGGTGGAACCTGCGCCTGACAGTGGCTCAAAATTCTTTTTTACATTACCGGTCATGAAAGATAAACCGTAGGTTCCGAAGATTTTCCAGAATTATTTAACAAGGAGTATGCATGCAGGCAATTGCTAACCAGGTATATATTGAAGAACAGTACCCCGGCGTAACACTGGGGGTGATCGCCCTACCGCACGGACTTATCCAGATTGATGCACCGCCAGCTCCGGAGGATACACGCTCATGGCGTGCTGCCCTTCTGAATTTAAACAGCGGCGTAGAACGTTTGTTAATCAATATCGATGGACACCCCGACCGCACCCTGGGCGCACGCGCTATGGAATGTACCATCGTTGCACATGAAAGAACCGCTGAAACTTTCCGAAACCGGCCCAACACTTTTAAAGCCCAGGGTGAAGAAACCGGAGCAGATTGGGAATCTGTGGTTGGGCTCGGCAGCATACGCTGGGCACCACCTGAAATCTCTTTTACATCCCGGCTCGCGATCCAATGGAGTAATTTCTCTGTGGTACTGGAACACCACCCCGGCCCAACAGCCGGCGCCATCTGGGTGGTCATGCCAGAAGCAAAGATCGTTTTAGTCGGTGACATGGTGGTTAAAAATCAACCTCCTTTCATCGCAAGCGCCAACCTTTCCGAGTGGATCAAATCACTCGATCACTTACTGGCTGGGTATAAGGATTTCACAATCATCAGCGGACGGGGTGGCATCATGTCCTACGGTGATGTGCAAGCCCAACGCGAACAAATTAGCGGAATTCACGCGCAACTCGAGGCACTCGCCCAAAAACAAGCCGGCCCAGACGCCATCGAGAACCTGATCCAGCCGTTATTAGCATCCATGAAGACCCCGGCTGAACGGCAAAGGCAATTTTTTCAAAGGCTTGCCCATGGTTTGCGGCATTACTATGTCCGCCACTATCGCTCAAGCGGAATCGTAGATGAGAGCGAGGAGTAAAGTGGTCAATCAATATCAGCCCGTTTTCGAATTAACCCGCGGCCGGATCGTAGAATGTATCCACTTTGGAGCCGCCGCCGTTGTAGATTCACACGGTCATCTGCTGGCGTCGCTGGGAGACCCACAGCTGGTTACTTTTTTACGTTCAAGCGCCAAACCCTTCCAGGCTCTGCCTTTTATCGAACGCGGTGGTCATGAAAAGTTTAGCCTGACTCCCCGTGAAATCGCTTTAATGTGTTCATCACATTCTGGCACAGACGAACATGTTGAAACTGTCAAAGGTATGCAGGCGAAAATTGGCGTCAACGTTAATGATCTGATGTGCGGGGTGCATTATCCCGTTCACGAAGCCAGTGCGGACGCAATGAAAGTACGCGGCGAGCTGCCCACAGCCTACCGTCACAACTGCTCGGGCAAACACACGGGTATGCTGGCGCACGCCAGTCTGCGCGGCGCCCCACTCGAGAATTATGTTGACTTCCATCACCCAGTGCAGGAAAGCATTTTGCTGGCTTTCTCAGAGATGTGCGGCCTGACAACAGATGAAGTTGAACTTGGAATTGACGGCTGCTCGGCACCAAACTTTGCCGTACCACTCTATAATGCCGCGTTCGGCTACGCGCGTGTATGCGATCCATTTGAACAGTCGCCCGAACGCGCCGCAGCTTGCCAGACGATTAGTTCGGCAATGATGGCAAATCCGGACATGGTCGGTGGACCAGGGCGTTTTGATACTGCATTGATGCAAGCAGGGAATGGACGCATCCTGGTCAAGGGTGGCGCAGAAGGATTCCAGAGTGTTGGGCTGCTGCCCGGCGCACTCGGTCCGGATTCACCGGGCATTGGCATCGCCATCAAAATCAGCGATGGCGATGCTTCAGATCGGGCTCGTCATGGCGTGACACTGGCGATCCTGCAGTCGCTTGGTGCGCTGAATGCTGAACAACTGGCACAATTGGCCGCTTTTGGGCCTTCGATCCAGTTGGAAAATTACCGTAAGCTTAAGGTCGGCGCCAGCCGCCCCGTGTTTGAATTAGCGTGGGCAAAATAGATCATCGCTTTGAGGCACAGGCCATAGGCCTGTGCCTCTGCGCTGACAACAACCGATTATGTCTTCCAATACGATGATTCAATCACAGCGTGCGCTGGATGTTCACCACAAATTATTGGCTTTTTACGGCGAACCTATTTGGCGTAACCCTCTGCCAGCGGTCGATGAGCTGGTCTCTACTATTCTGTCACAAAATACCAATGACATCAACCGCGATAAAGCCTTTAATGCCCTCATTGCCATGTTCCCAAGCTGGGAAACAGTCCGCGATGCACCCACCAGCAGTGTAGTGGAGTGCATCCGGGTGGCGGGGCTGGCCAACCAGAAGGGACCCCGCATACAGCAGGTACTGAACCAGATAACGGTCGAGCGCGGCAGCCTGGATTTATCATTTTTAAACGATCTAGCCCTCGAAGAAGCCCGGGCCTGGTTAATGAAATTCAACGGTGTTGGCCCGAAAACCGCCGCCATTGTTTTGTGTTTTTCACTGGGTCGCCCAGCCTTTCCAGTTGATACGCATATCTATCGTGTATCCGGAAGAATAGGCCTACGCCCAGAAAAAATCTCAGTAGAAGATGCCCACCCGTATCTGGAAGCCCTATTCCCACCAGAGACCTATTACGCAGCCCACCTTAACATCATCCGGTTAGGGCGCGAGATATGCCATGCACGCAAACCAGTGTGCGCAAGCTGCCCTTTGCTCAGTCTGTGCGATACTGGGCAGCTACAAAACAGCTAATCTTAGCCTGACTAATGTTTACGCAAATTCCGATTATTAACAGCATGAACGTTTGTTTTTGTGGTTATTTTTGCGCAACAACAGCGCAAAAATAACCACCAAGAATTGCAAGGTAACAAGACCCAATCCTGCTTACCCGATCCTATTGTTCAGGGTAATCCTTGATCGCGCTTTTTCAATAAAACAAACTCGAAACTTAAATCAAAAACAGCCACCAAAAAAGGTGGCTGTTTTTGTGAGCGCGGAGAGGCTCGAACTCTCAACAAACGGCTTAAAAGGCCGCTGCTCTGCCATTGAGCTACGCGCCCAGACTTGCGAACACGGATTTTATCACCATCTTACTAACACGTCAATTGGAGTTTTAAAATGACAGCATATAAAACGAATCTGAGCAATAATTTGGCTTCTAATCCACCCTAACTTGAAATTGCCTATTAATAACGTCAATATTTTTTCGAAATTCCTATAGAAACAGCCGCACAAAAACAACCAGCTGCGAGGCAAACCCGACCCATCTTGATCCTTATCCTATATTCAGGTTATGCATACGAAATTAGATAATTAGAGCGATATGGCGCACCGAAAACCGTTGAATTTTTCGTATGCAGCTGACGGCAAAGCCCAGAAACGACTGGCAGTTCTGATTAAGTCAACGGAACTGGAAAAAGAACCGCCACGCAGCACTCGATATTCACCCCAAACCGGACCAGCAGGGTTGGTTGCGGGCGATGTCTGATAATAGTTC
Source organism: Chloroflexota bacterium (assembly GCA_026390035.1). Taxonomy (GTDB): domain Bacteria; phylum Chloroflexota; class Anaerolineae; order Anaerolineales; family Villigracilaceae; genus UBA5195. The sequence continues at coordinate 16,840 of JAPLGT010000036.1, read as the reverse complement.
TTATTATAAAAGTCGTTGACCCACTCGCAAACATTCCCAGACATGTCAAGTGCTCCATAGGGGCTCGCCCCACGGATGTATTCACTGACAGCCCGGGTATCGCTCGCGGCATAGTTCGCCAGGGTGCCATCCGGAGATTGGTTGCCCCACGGGTAAATACGTCCATCAACCCCACGGGCTGCCTTTTCCCATTCGGCCTCACTCGGTAAGCGTACTTTCATCCCAATCACCTTGCTCAGCCAACTACAAAACGCGACCGTATCTACCCAACTTACATATACCACCGGGTGATTTTCCTTGTCTTTTGGCATGATCCCGTTCAGCCAGTGCAGAGGCTGACGATGCCCTGAAGCTAGCAGGAAAACCTGATATTGGCGATTGGTTACCGGGTTCTGACCAATCAGATATTCGGCAAGAAGAATTGTGTGTTGTGGTTTTTCATCTTTACGAGCATCCGGATCTTTGAAGGTATCACTGCCCATCGAAAACTCGCCGGCTGGCACGCGCACAAACTCCATCACAATACCTGGCGCCAACTGAATGTTCAGCGCACGCACCTGGCGCATTACGGATTCACGCTGCGCCCTTTCAGCGGCTATCTTTCGAACCTGCTCTTCAGCCGACCGCTGATCCCGCGCTTCCTGTTCATGCTTTTCCCGCACGACTTGTGCCCGTTTTTCTGCTGCAGCTCTGGCTGCCTGTGCGCGCTTTTCTAATTCAACCTCGGCTTGCTGGTCAAACTCTGGCGTTGAAACGTGTCTCAGGCTATCAAACTGTTCACGTTTTACAACATCTTTCAAGACTCCGTAGGCCTCATTAATTATTTTAAGTTTTGCCTCTGCCTTGGATTTGCTTTCAGCGGAAACAAATTTATCTGGATGCCAAGCCTGGACCAGGAAGCGATACTGCGCTTTGATCTGATCCTGAGTGGCATCAAGCTCGACTTCCAAAATATCATAATAATCGATCATAAAATCCAGTTACTTACTCTCCAGGCGCACCACGCTCGACAGAGTTGGCTCCCCAAAAGGCAAAAGAGGTTTTTTGTGGGTACACGGAGCGGAAGTAACGCTCCAAACATCCGCTTGCAGGACAAACCATTGATTAGCACTCGCTGCGCAGCAAAAATCAGTATGGCAGGAAGCAAATCAGTGCAGCTGTGAATAGATCCAAATCCAGCGGCTGGTATATTTGCATGCATCAGACTGCCAGACCCGACAAACTATCGTCCTATTCAAAAACACGTCTCACGACAGTGTAAATAGCCAGGTCGCGAAACAAGCCCAATTCCTGCCCAATGCGCAGAATGGCGCACCAGTCATCCGGGGAGAGTTTAAACAAGCACTGCGTGTCAGGAATTCATCCAGAAAATCTGGTGAATTTGTCTGCAAAATGCCTGTCGTCTAAGCAGCTATATTATAATTCGCGCCTGATCAGATTTACTCGTACAAGTTAGTCCCGGTGCGATCTGCCTGGCAGATCGCACCGGGCAAGGATATCATATGAAATACCATATTTGGACTGAAGGCTGCCAGATGAACGTGGCAGATTCACAACGCGTTGGCTCGGCACTCGAGCACCTTGGCTACAGCCACACAGAACAAATCGAAGCGGCTGACGTTATTGTAATGAATACCTGCGTGGTACGCCAATCAGCAGAAGATAAGGCCTACGGACGACTCAGCTCGCTCAAACCATTGAAACAAAAAAAACCGGGGTTAATCATTAATTTAATGGGTTGCCTGGTAGGTGTGCGCGGGCACGAAAAACTCAAGGCCGTCTTTCCGTATGTGGATGTATTCTCTCCGCCATCCGACCCGGGTCCACTGGTCTCATTTCTGACACAAGGCGAGATCCGCTCGAATGAGAATGCTGAAACCACCCGGCGCTTCCTGGCTATGGATGAAGAGTTGATCCTGCCTGTGGCTGAGCGCGGCAATCTTGTCTCGGCGCACGTGCCTGTCGTCTACGGGTGTTCGCACGCCTGCACCTTCTGCATCATCCCCTACCAGCGCGGGGTGGAACGTTCACGCCCGGTGGGAGATATTGTCAGCGAGGTACGCTCACTGGCAGTCCAGGGTGTAGCCGAAGTAACCCTGCTCGGGCAGATTGTTGACCGTTACGGCAAGGATATTCCAGACGGGCCGAACCTGGCCGGATTGCTAAAACTGGTCAGCGAAGTGGACGGCATCCAACGCATTCGATTTCTGACATCACACCCCAATTATTTCGGCGACGATCTAATCGCTGCAATCGCAAGTATCCCCAAGGTAATGCCGCACATTGAGCTGCCCATCCAGGCCGGTGATGATACTGTCCTGGGAAATATGCGCCGTGGCTACACCCAGCAGGATTACCGCGACATCGTCACCAAAATCCGAGCCGAGATACCGGGCTGTTCGATTGCCACCGATATTATCGTCGGATTCCCGGGCGAGACCCACGAACAGTTCATGCAAACATACCAGGTATTAAACGATCTGAGGCTGGACGTAGCTCATCTGGCACGCTATTCTCTCCGCGAAGGTACGGTTGCCACTCGTCGCATGCAAGATGACATCAGCGATGATGAGAAAAGGAGCCGTTTCCGCCTGCTGGAGGACCTGCAGGAAAAGATCGTTGGTGAGATCAATGCACGCCACCTGGGCCAAACCATTCCAGTTCTGTTCGAGGAAAAGGTAAAGGGCCGCTGGCGCGGGAGGACCCCCACAAACAAGCTGGTCTTTGTTGAAGCGGAAGAAAACCTAAAAGGCCGAACCCTGCCAGTCCAGATCACCTGGACTGGGCCCTGGAGCATGCAAGCGCACCTGCTAAAACAGGTGATCGCGATTCAATAATCAGCTGTTATCTTCGTAGACAGGCCCTGGCTAACCGCCAGGGCCTGTCTGCTATAAGTCTTCGATTTTACCTTGCCGGTGCATTGGCCAATTGAGAGAATACTTCCAGAATAGGGTGGAATTTTATGTGTGTCTATTCGGAATAAACATCTTCAAAACTATATCTGCTGGGAAAAACAGACTTTCAAAATCACAATAGAGCCGGCTTGCACTACTAAAAAACGAAATTGCTTCAATCTCCGAGGTAATCTCTTAGATGACGGCTGCGGGTTGGGTGACGCAACTTGCGCAGAGCCTTGGCTTCAATCTGGCGAATACGTTCGCGAGTCACATTGAAATAACGGCTGACTTCTTCAAGGGTATGGTCCTTACCATCCAACAGGCCAAAACGCAGTTCAAGCACCTGGCGCTCGCGGTCTGAAAGCGCTGCCAGCACGTGCTGCACCTGTTCCTTCAACATTTCACGGGCGGCAGCATCCATTGGCTCAAGTGCGTCATCATCTTGAATAAAGTCACCCAGCTGCGACGAGTCTTCATCGCCCACCGGACCTTCCAGCGAGACCGGCTCTTCGGCTGAGCGTAGGATGCGATAGACCTTGGCAGTGGCGGTTTCCCAGCGGTGCTGAAGCTCTGGCTCAAGCACCTGGCCCTCAGCCCTGGCGCGCAAGATAGCCTGCACATCCTCTGCGGGCAAATAACCCACTTCCAGGGCCAGCTCATTGGTGTTAGGTTCGCGCCCGTACTGCTGGACAAGCTGGCGCTGAATGCGCAGAATACGCGTAATCGACTCAAATAAGTGTACAGGGATACGAATTGTGCGGGCTTGTTCGGCTATGGAGCGATTGATTGATTGACGGATCCACCAGGTGGCATAGGTGCTAAATTTGAAACCGCGGCGCGGATCAAATTTATTAACTGCCCTTAATAGCCCCAAATTCCCTTCCTGGATCAAATCCAAAAACGAAATACCGCGCCCCAGGTAACGCTTGGCGACACTGACCACCAACCGCAAATTAGCCCTGATGAGGGCCTGGTTGGCATCTTCTGAACGCGCTTCGAGCACTTTAGTGTCATAAACCAGGTCATCATCAGCAGGCAGGTTGTTGTAAAAAATAGGCGCAGCCGGAAAACCTGATGCGTTTTGCTGGCAATATTTTGCAAGCCATTCTGCCAAATGAGGTGGAAGTAAATAAAGGCTTACAAACAAATTGAAGGCATTGGCAGCCAACCCATTCCACATTGTGTCGCGTCCCCATTGGCCATTATCCAGGAAAGCACGCAAATAGGAAGGCGAGTTAATATCCCAGCCCTGTCGCAATACCTGGGCGGATGCCAGCACCAGCCCCATATCGGGAACGTGTACATCCATACGCCCAGCATCTTCTTCAAATCGCCGCCACGAGACCAACAGTTCATCGACGATTGCGCGATAAATAGCCCTCAGCTGCTCGGTACTCTCTTGATCGGTGCGGCGCTCCAGGTTTTTAAACAGCCGGTGAGCTTCAATCATGGTGGAAAGACGAAATTCGCTATCCGAATCCAGCAGCTTTACCTGACCAATCTCACGCAAGTAGAGCCGAACCGGGTCTTCAGATAGTTCTTCCACCAGAGCTGGATGCGAAAGATCAAGTGGTTCTTCAGCTTCTATCTCAACAGCATCTTCCGGCGCAATATCAATATCATCCACCTCAACCGACATATCATCATTTTCAAGATCGGCGGGTTCGGGCACCAAGTCTTTTGGGCTTTTGATTTCACGCTTTTTTCTGGCCATAGATTATTTTCGCCTGTACTCGATCAATTTACGGCGCGCCTCATCCAGACGATTCAGCATGCGCCCGTATTGCAACATCAACTGCGGGTAATTTGTTGCGCTCAGCGGACCAACTTGCTGGGCATCTTCGATCATAAAGCGTAATTGATTAACACTTTCGTTCATTGACTGCTGCCTGACCTGCAAAACCTGGCGGGTCAATTCATCCAGCAGGCGGTCGTCCACACCTTTTGAAGGACGCTGCCCCAGCAAACTGATATATGTATCACGCAAACTCTCGTCAAGGTGCGTTTCCACATAATGAGCCTGCTCAGATTCATCCTGCTCCAGCGACTGCTGGATGATGCGCAGTATCATTTGATGGTCAGTATACTCGAAATCAGTCACCGAAAGTGCTACCAGGCCGGATTCTTGCAGCCGGCGGTCGAGGTGCGGCAGTAGATCTGGGCGGCGCAGGAGCAGCGCGAGACATGACAATTCCACAATTTTAACACCGGTGGCGACAGGAAGTGTCTGTACTTGTTTTTCATTTGCGCCACTAGCCCTGGCAGGTTGTCGCCGAGCAGGGGTAACCGGGGCTTTTGCCCCAGTCAGGCTATGCTCAGAAACCCTTAGACGACGCGCCAGCATCTGCCGGTAAGAATCGCGTTCAACCGCGTCGGGTAAATCCTCAATCAACGGTATTATCCGAGCAGCAATATCACTTTTAACCTTGGGGTCGTTAATGTCCTGCCCAGCCACCAGTGTATCGAGAACATGTTCCACGATCGGTTTGGCTGCCGCGATTAAACCAGCCCATTCCTGGGGGCTGCGGGCCACAATCTCATCCGGATCGAGCCCATCGGGCATACTGGCGACACGCAGATCGGCTTGCAATCTGGCCTCATGGCGCAACAGACCGCGTGCGTCGAAGCGCAGTTCTTCTTCGCGATCCATCGAGGCCCGGGCGGCATCCAGTCCGCGCAAGACAGCCTTCTGGCCGGCCGTATCAGGATCAAGCGCCAAAACTATCTTGCGGGTGAACTTCTTAAGCAGCCTGATCTGGTCTTCAGTGAGAGCCGTACCCATCGGGGAAACCACGTTTTCATAGCCTGCCTGGTGAACTGCAATAACATCCAGGTAACCTTCCACAATCACAGCCTGATCAGATGCACGAATCGGCTTCCGGGCGCGATCCAGCCCATAAAGCAAACGGCCTTTATCGAACAGGACCGTCTGTGGTGAATTCATAAATTTGGGTATGTCATTTGGATCGAGGATACGCCCGCCGAAACCGGTCATTTTCCCGTTCTCGTCACGGATCGGAATCATGATGCGGTTGCGGAACTTGTCATAATAACCACCGGAATCACGTTCCGCCAACAAACCTACATCGAACAATTCCTGCTCAGTATATTTTTTGGCTTTGAAAAAATTCAGAGCCGCATCCCAACCAGCTGGCGCATAACCCAGCCCGAAGTTTTCAATCGTCTGTGGGGTTATATTCCGTTTGTTTAGCAGGTATTCCAAGGCCGGCCCACCAGCCGGAGTACTGAGAAGGTGATGCCGATAGAAAGTGGCAGCCTCCTCCAGCAAACCACGCAAGCGCTGGTTTTCTTCTTTTTGCTCGAGACTGGGAGCATGAAGCTCTTCCAACTGCACCCCGGCGCGTTCCGCCAGGCGCTGGAGGGCCTCTTTAAAATCGATACCTTCCTTCTTCATGACGAACTTGAAGATATCGCCACCGTCGTTGCATTCGCCAAAACATTTCCAGGTGCCAGTCTCTGGCCAGATCACGAAAGCCGGGGTGCGCGTATTGGAATGGAAGGGACAGAAACCCGTTTGTGTGCGCCCACTACGGCGCAGTTTTACCCCCGCTTCAGAAGCAAGGTCGACGATATCGATACGGGTTTTAATATCATCAATGGATGTCATGGCAAATGTATTATAGACTCGCTTTGAATGTGACGCAACTAAAAATGAACCCGGGGTTTCGTAGCAGTACGAAGGCATCTGTCCGCCCTCCAGAAGGCTTCTGTGGGGTTTGGCGATTTCGTCAACCCCAGACCGTGATGAATAAAGGCATCAGTTGGCAATAAGTACAATTCTAAGCCGCTGCGTATAATCTACTGCTACGAAAGCCCAACCCGAAAAAAAGCCTGGCTGTGATTTTCAAAAACAACCAGGAAATACAAATTCCGCACAATAAACCAATATTTAATGCAAAAACGCAGGGACACCAGAGTATTTTCTTACTTGCATCTCCGCGTCCTGCGCTTTTGCGTTAATGAATGTGGGTGTAATAGACTATTAAAACCCTTCGAGCTTGCTTAAATCTGCCAGGCGGTTGGCCAGTCCCGCGATCTGCTGGAGCATGCCCAAGCGATTCTGCCTGACGACACCATCGGTTGCCATGACCAATACTTTATCAAAAAAGATATTAATAATCGGGATCAACGGCAGAACAACATTAAAAAGTTCATCGATGGAATTGATTTGAGCTGCGCCAGCCACCTGAATAGCTGCGTACAGATCACGCTCGGCATCATCCTCGAAGCGGGCCGGGTTCACCTGAAAATGGAGGCCGCCGGCACTGCGCACGATACGCACGCAGCGGGCATAGGCATCCAGGATTGTGGCCCAATCCGAGCGGGCCACCCATTTCATCAACTGTTTTACTGTGCGCACAGCACCCGCCGGGTTATTAGACTGAACGGCCAGGACAGCATCCACCACGTCATATTTATAACCCAGATCGTTTAGTACAACCTTGAGACGTCCTGTGATGAAGTCAAAAACCTGGGCTTTGACCTCAACGGTAACCGGCAATGGCTGGGTGGCCGCTGACATATCCAGGGCTGAACGCAGATCAAAATCAACTGCATGCTCGATCAACGGCTGGACAGTGCCGATGGCGGCTCGGCGCAGACCAAAGGGATCTTTCGCACCACTGGGCACCAGACCAGCGGCAAACAACCCGACAAGCGAGTCAAGCCGGTCGGCAAGCGCCACCACCAGACCAATTTTTCCTCGCGGGACAGGCTGATACTGCTCTCCGATCGCCACCGCCACAATTTCATTTTCGCCAGAACGCAGAGCGTATTCGCGCCCAATAATCCCCTGTAAGGAGGTCATCTCGGTCACCATTTGGGTGGTCAAGTCCGCCTTTGACAGGAACACGGCACGTTGAACATTGCGAGTCTGCAGTTCGTCATAAGCAAGCATGGCAGACAGATCTGTTGAAAACTTGAGCATGCGCTCAGATTTATCCAACATGGAGCCGAGTTTGGTTTGGAAAATAAGTGTTTTTAGCCCATCGCGATAGTATTCGAGGGGCTGCTTGATATCTTCACGTACAAAGAAGTTGGCATCTGCAAAGCGTGCACCCAGAACATGCTCGTTACCGTGTGTGACGATCTCGATATCCTGATCATCGCCGTTGCGAATTGCAATGAAATACGGCATCAGCGCTCGTTCAGCCTCGACACCTGCTACTTCCACTGGGAAATAACGCTGGTGCTTTTTCATAGTAGAGATCAGCACGTCACGAGGCAGAGCCAAAAATTCCGAATTGTAGCTGCCGAGAACAGCAGTGGGCATTTCAACCAGATTGGTCACTTCGGCTAACAAGCCCGGGTCAATAATAGCATCACCAGCCACTGAAGCAGCGGCTTTTTTAACCATTGCAACGATCAAGGCAGAACGATCTGCACTGGCAAGAGTGATACCAGCCTCGTGCAGGATTTCGAAATAAGCCTGTGCCGATGGAATAATAATATCCGGGGAATCATAAGGCCGCAGACCACGAGTAACGTTACCCGACCTGACACCAGCGTATTCAAAGGGTATGACGCCAGAACCAAGCACCGCCACCAGCCAGCGCAGCGGGCGCGAGAAAGCTACACCTGAATTGTTCCACTTCATAGACTTTTCAAACTTAATACCAGCAACAAAGGCGGGCAAAGCTTCGGCCAGGACCGCATGGGCCGGGCGACCTTTTTGGCTGACAATGGCAACCACATACTTACCGCCGTCAATTTCACGCACTTGCAAATCAGCCGTGTCGACAGCATTCTTTTTGGCAAAACCCAAGGCAGCCGGAGTGGGGCTGCCAGCTGCATCAAAAGCACGATCGGCTGGTGGGCCTTTGACCAGATCTTCGCGATCAGGCTGACGCGGCGAAAGCGACTCTACATAAACAGTCAGGCGGCGCGGAGTAGCATAAGTTTGCACAGCCTCATGCTCGAGGCCCAGTGAATCCAACCAGGCCGGAAGCTTCTCACGAAGCTGGGAAAGCCCAGCATCGACATCCCCAGCTGGCAATTCCTCAACGCCAATTTCCAGAAGAAAAGGCAGTGGGCGCACATCGAAGGTGAAAGTCTGGGTTGGCTGACTTTTGGCCGAAACGGGTTGATTTTCCTTGAGCAGGGGGTATTCAAGCTGCTTTCGCTGTTCAAGGTAAGCTTCGGCCACCTTACGAGCCATATCGCGCATACGCCGGAAGTAACCCTGGCGTTCAGTCACCCCAATCGCACCGCGCGCATCCAGGATATTAAAAGTATGAGAACACTTCAAAACGTAATCATGGGCTGGCAGCACAAGCCCCTGTTCCAGGCAGGCGTTGCACTCGCTGGCATAAAGTTCGTACATCTGCCGGGCGCGTTCCACCCCGGCAACCTCATAATAATATTTGCTGTGCTCAAATTCTTCCTGACGGCGCACATCGCCATAATTTATTCCGGGCGCCCAGGGTTCGCCCCAAATGGAAGGAGCGTCATTGAGCGCAATCAGGATGCGATCCAGGCCATAGGTGATCTCCACCGCGACAGGATCGAGCGGCATGCCGCCCACCTGCTGGAAATAGGTGAACTGGGTAATCTCCTGTCCATCGAGCCAAACTTCCCAACCCAGGCCCCAGGCCGAGATAGCTGGCTGTTCCCAGTTGTCCTCGACAAAACGGATATCATGCTGACGCGGGTCGATACCAATAGCCTTGAGCGAATCCAGGTATAGTTCCTGCGGGTTACCCGGATCGGGTTTCAGGATAACCTGAAATTGGTAATGCATCTGCAGCCGGTTAGGGTTTTCGCCATAACGACCATCATCCGGGCGCACCGAAGGCTCAACATAAGCCACATTCCACGGCTCGGGGCCAAGCACTCGTAAAAACGTGGCGGGGTTCATTGTGCCTGCGCCCACCTGGGTGTAATACGGCTGCCAAATTACGCAGCCACGTTCAGCCCAATATGCTTGCAGCTTAAGGATGATGGATTGAAAGGTATATTTTTGGGTCATATTGAAGTTCCAATGGACAGTTTTCTAGAATAGGTGAGTGAATGGGGATGATTACTGGAGAAAGATTATACCTTTAAAAAAAATGTGTCACCCGTCATGAACAAGAGCGGGATTTCGTAGCAGTACGAAGGCATCTGTCCGCCCTCCAGAAGGCTTCTGCGGGGTTTGGCGATTTCGTCAACCCCAGACCGTAATGAATAAAGGCATCAGTTGGCAATAAGTACAATTCTAAGCCGCTGCGTATAATCTACTGCTACGAAAGCCCAGAGCGGGCAATCAATAAAACACCAGAGACCGACTTGTATGTTTCGCCAGTCGCAAGAATATATAAATGAAAAAGCTGGATTCAGGTTTTTTTCTAAAAAACGAAACTTTCACCCGGCTTGAGCACATGCACCTGGGGAGAATTTTCCGAGTCTGACATCAATTTATCAATGCGCTCCGCCCAATTCTGGGGGTCCTGCCTGATCACATCCCAGGTACTAAAATGGATAGGAATGACGTGCTTCGGTGCCAACATTTTGACGGCTCGGATAGCATCGTCTGGCCCCATGGTGTAATTATCACCAATTGGTAGAATGGCAAGATCCAGACCTTCCTCGCCGATCAATTTCATATCGCCAAACAACCCGGTATCCCCGGCGATATAGATTTTTTTAGCATCGGTTGTGGTCAGCAAGAACCCAGCCGGGTTACCACCATTCGAGCCGTCAGGTAAAGCCGACCCGTGTAAGGCCATAGTCAATTTTAAATAACCAAAGGGGTAGTGGTATCCGCCGCCGATATGCTGTGCATGTCTGTTTTCAACTCCCTGTTTGCCCAGCCAACCACTGATTTCAGCATTAGCGATGACTGTGGCACCAGTACGTCTGGCGATACTGATGGCATCACCAACATGATCGCCATGTCCATGCGTAATGAGGATAAAATCAGCCGATACCTGTTCCGGTTTTATGGTGGTAGCCGGATTACCGTGGAAATACGGGTCGATCAACAAATGCAGCCCACCAGTCTCCAAACCAAGGGTGGCATGGCCAAACCAGGTTAATTTATTTATCATTATTGCCTCCAGGCTACAATTATCTATAGTATAGGCAGAATCTGTTTCAGGGTCAAATTGAATTCACCGCAGGTATTGCGTAGAATAAAAAACACTTATAATATCTATATTCGCTATGGACTGTGTAACTAGCTAGTGGCATTTGGACCTATCCCCCAGCCTCGTTCCCGAAACAGGAAGCGAGAACAAAATAGCCCTTAAACAAGAGATGAAAAAGCCTAGGGACAATGGGGATTTGAGTGGCTTAGTGTTCCAACTCTTTTAGCTTGGCAATTATGCATTGTGCCTATATTCTATTTATCGGAGGTTTTATGACATCCCAGCCCACATTTAAAGAACGTTGGAGTTATTGGTTCGACAACTATATGTCCCGCGGCACGCTAGCACTAATCGGCGGACTGACGGTAATATCACTCGTCATCATCCTGGTAATGGCGGCAGTTATCAGCTTAGGAGGCGTTGCGCTGGCTCCGGAGGGCTCTACCGAAGGCCTGACCTTTGTGGAAGCAGCCTGGGAAGGCATGATGCGCACTCTGGATGCTGGTACGATGGGCGGCGATTCAGGCTGGGGCTTTCGCCTGGCCATGTTCGTGGTCACAGTCGGCGGCGTATTCATTATCAGCACATTGATCGGCGTTTTGACTGCGGGTGTTGAAGGCAAGATCGAAGAACTACGCAAGGGCCACTCGCGGGTGCTCGAAAACGGGCATACTGTTATCCTGGGCTGGTCAGCGCAAGTTTTCACGATCATCCCTGAAATCGTCGCGGCAAACGAAAACCAATCCAGAGGCATTATCGCGATCCTGGCCGATAAAGACAAATTGGAGATGGAAGAGGAAATCCGCACACGCGTTGGCAAAACCGGCAAGACTGTTGTCATCTGCCGTTCCGGACAGCCAATCGACCCATCTGAACTTGAAATCGTCAGCCCTCATACAGCGCGATCAATTATTATCTTGCCCCCAGAAGAAGGCGATCCTGATTCCAGTGTGATCAAAACCGTCCTGGCGTTGACCAATAGCCCGAAGCGCAAAGCCGAACCCTATCATATTGTGACCCAAATCAGCGACCCTCGCAATTTGAGCGTAATCAATATGTTAAGCACAAAAGATGAACTACATGCTGTGCTAACCGGCGATGTGATCGCACGCGTGACCGCCCAGACCAGCCGCCAATCCGGGCTCTCGATGGTCTATACAGAGCTGCTCAACTTTGGCGGCGATGAAATCTATTTTAAGGAAGAACCGGAGCTGGCCGGCAAGACTTTTGGCGAGACTTTAAATGCTTATGAAGATTCAGCCATCATTGGTATTCAACTGGTTGACGGCAGTATCAGGCTCAATCCGCCAATGGATACGCGTCTGGAATCTGGGGATAAGATTATTGCCGTCTCAGCAGATGATGACACAATCAAACTTTCTGGTTTAAGCAGTATTCCCGTCCAGGTCAACCTATTACGAAGCAGTAGCAAACGCGAAAGTTCTCCACCCGAAAAAGGCCTGTTGATTGGCTGGAATGAATCCGCCGCCATCATTGTGCACGAGCTGGATAATTACGTGCCCCACAACTCATCCGTCACAGTTGTAGCCGATGAAAGATACCAGGCTGATGTCAAACAATCTGCCCCATTCAAGAATCAGAAAATTATCTTCCGTGGCGGTGATACAACTGATCGCGCCTTGTTGGACGACCTGAACGTGGCAGAATTTGATCATGTCATCGTGCTGGCTGATACACGGCTGGACACGCAGTCCGCTGACGCACGCACACTGATCACGCTTTTACACCTGCGTGATATCGCCGAAAAAGATGCGACGCCCTTCTCAATCGTCAGTGAAATGCTCGATCTGCGCAACCGCGAACTGGCGGAAGTAACCAAGGTGGACGATTTTATTGTCAGCGACCACCTGATCAGCCTGATGATGTCACAGCTCTCTGAGAACGGTGATCTGTATGATGTCTTTGCAGACCTGTTTGATCCGGATGGTTCCGAAATCTACCTCAAACCCGCGTCAGACTATGTGGAAATTGGACAACCCGTCAACTTCTACAGCGTGGTTGAAGCAGCCAGCCGCCGTGGTGAGGTTGCCATCGGCTATCGGATCGTCAGTGAGCAATACTCAGCAGAAAAGGGCTACGGTGTACGCACCAACCCGAAGAAATCCAGCGAAATAAGCTTTGCGGCCAATGACAAGGTGATCGTACTGGCAGAAGAATAAAGCCAGACATTGATTGACAAAAGAGCCTGTCTCCAGGCTCTTTTGCTACCTGGGCAGCCAGGCCGCGTATAATATACATGCGCAAAAGCGCAAAAGGAGTTAATATGGAAATATTTCTGCTTTGCCTGGTAGGGCTGATTGGCTTGGCCTTGCTGGTTATTTTATCGGGAATTCGCTTCATTCCAAACAACCGCATTGGTGTCGTTGAAAAACGCTGGAGCCTGGGCAAGGGATCGGTTAAATCCGGCCTGATCGCACTTAATGGAGAAGCCGGTTACCAACCCCAAGTTTTGCGTGGTGGGCTACATTATTTAATGCCCATCCAATACATTGTCCATACCATGTCGCTGGTAACAATCTCGCAGGGCAAAATTGGTTATATTTTTGCTCGCGATGGAAAGCAGCTTGAACCTTCTCAAGTGCTGGCATCCAACGTCACGGTGCAGGACTTTCAGGATGTCATCAGCTTCTTGAGAGATGGCGGGCAGCGTGGGCCACAACGCCGAATTTTACGCGAAGGAACCTACGCCTTTAACCTGGTCCAATTTATCGTTATCACCGAAGAACGTGTCTTCTCGCTACCGATGAGCCGTGAAGAAAACGAAGTCGTTCTGCGGATGGCCGAAGTCATAAAAGAACGTAACGGGTTCAGACCTGTGGTCATCAAAGATACCGATGACATGATCGGGATCGTAACTGTCCACGACGGGCTTTCCCTGGCTCAGGGCGAGATCATTGCCCGGGTCGTTGGAGATGATCCTGCCAATGCATCCACCTACCATAATAAATTCCAGGATGCAGATCACTTTTTGGAAGCAGGTGGACATCGCGGGCGTCAACTACAAGTACTGGTGGAAGGCACTTATTATGTCAACCGGCTTTTTGCAACAGTTGAAATGATCCAAAAAACAATCATCGAGGTCGGCAACGTAGGGGTAGTCGTTTCTTATACCGGTGACACCGGCGAAGACCTCTCCGGTCTGGAATACAGACACGGTGAGCTGGTTTCAAAGGGCAACCGTGGTGTCTGGAGTGAACCTCTGCTGCCCGGCAAATATGCGTTCAACACCTATGCTGGCAAAGTCACGACTGTCCCAACCACGAACATCATTCTTAAATGGATCCGTAACGAAGTTGGCGCACACCACTTTGATGAAAACCTGACGGAAGTCTCACTAATCACCAAAGATGCTTTCGAGCCCAACTTGCCACTCTCGGTTGTCGTCCATATTGACTACCAGAAAGCCCCATTGGTCATCCAACGCTTTGGCGACATCAAGCGCCTGGTTGAGCAGACCCTGGACCCGATGGTTTCGGCTTACTTCAAGAATATCGGCCAGACCAGAACACTGATACAGTTGATCCAGGATCGCAGCGCCATTCAGCAGCAGGCTGGCGTTGAAATGAAAGAGAAGTTTGCTCATTACAACCTGGAGTTGGAGGAAGTGCTGATAGGCACACCATCTTCGCCAGTAGGTGATACGCAAATCGAAACCATTTTGACCCAGCTGCGCTCGCGTCAGGTGGCCGCTGAACAGGTAGAAACGTACAATCAACAAGAAAAAGCAGCAGTCAAGGAACGTGAACTGCGCGAAGCGCAATCCCGGGCTCAGATGCAAACCAAAATGACTGAAGCCGAGTTGGATATCAACATTCAGAGTAATCAAGGTAAGGCTGAATACCAGCGCTCGATCCAACAGGCCGCCCAGATCCGCGCACTGGCTGAAGCCGAGGCTGAGAAGATCGCCCGTATCGGTGTAGCCCAAGCGCTCGCCACCGAAGAGCAGGTCCGCGCTTATGGCGGGCCGCAGTTCCAGGTGACCCAGCAAGTACTCAATCGTTTTTCTGACGCCATCCAACAGTCTAAGGTGGACGTTGTACCCAGGATCATGGTCTCGAGCGGCGGCGAAGGTGGCAGCGCCTCCGGCAGCATCATGGAAGCCCTACTGACCATGCTGCTCTCGGACCGTTATAGCAGCCTGGCAGGGGATGCCAGTAAGGTTGATCGCTCCCCAGAGGCTGAGGCCTTGCGCCAGCAGATCTACCTGAGTATGAAAAACAAACCTTCCGGCGACGAAGAGAAAGCCGAAAATAAGTAACATTTTTCTACGAACCATCAATGGTCATGGTTCATAACCCATACTTAACAAAAAAACTGGCGGATAATACGCCAGTTTTTTATTTTCACAAGTTTATTAATTGGTTAGGGAGCTGTGGTTGTGGGTACTACTGGCTGTTGGTTATAGCCACCCATCATCCCGCCCATGCCTTTACCACCGCGCGCACCACGACCAGCGCCATTTTGCATGGTGCAGTTGCCAAAGTTGAAACCGTTGGCAGTCATGTTTTGCAGCATAGCATCAGCCTGTACCTGGGTCAGGACGCCATCGCTGACAGCCTTGGCAAGAGCGGTCTTATGAACATCGGTCATAAGAGTGGTTACGTCAGCTTCTTTGATACCCTTATCGAGAGCAAGCTGGTACATGCTTTTGCCACTTAAGAGCGCGGTTTCAACATCAGCCTTGGTTATTTTGAGTTTATCGGCGAGTGCCTGCTCAACATATTCGTGGATCTGACCCTGCCCGCCGCGCCCGTTCATCATGTTCCCAGGGCCAAAGCCCGCCGGCAAACCGGCCGCACTGACTGCATTGGACTGAGCGAAAAAGAAACCCGCGCCAAAGATGACCAACGCAACCAAACCTACTGATACAACAACCAGAATTTTTTTCATTTAGATTTTCTCCTTAAATTTGAGGCCTGGCGTTTTTTCCAACCAGGTTACTATATATAGGATATCGCTCTAATATAAAGAAAATGTAAAGGCTGTTGAAACATTCAGCAAAGAATACATGGCTGCCTCATTTGCCGTCGCAATGAGCAAGGGAAAATATGAACTACGCTAATTTAGACCATTGATTTTCGTAGTTGGGTCCACGCTTGGAATTGGGCAACGGCCTTTCGTGTGTATAGACGCTGGTGGCTTTGTATGACAGATGACCCGGCCTTTCAAATTGGCGACTGTTTACGAACAGCCGGTATTCCCTGATGGTAAAATGGCAATAGATTACGTAACTTGCTATTGCATTTGGCCCTATCCACCGGGCCCAATCCAGAAACATGCGGGAGCAGCCCCAAATTATAGGTTTCTGCTTGAATACGGCAAAAAAAGCACTGGAGACAAAGGATGTTTGAGTGGCATAGTGTTCCAGCGCTTTTAGGAAGACAAGAGATGTGATAATGCGTAAAATGACTTGCTTTGTTTTTATGCCACCATCCGGACCGCCCTTATCCATGCATCACGTTCCACGCCGGATGGCTCGGCAATAAAGCGATAATCATTCTTGCGGATGTACTCAGCCAGATCACTGCGCAAAGCCTGCATGACTTCACGCTGGAGTTTGATCAAAACATTACGTTTGCCTGGATCCCGCAACACCGCCTGTGCCTGGCGCAAATGGGCAAAACACAAGCCCTGCGAGGCCGCAAACACAGATTGCAGTTTTACGGAAAGAATATGTTTGGAGATTTCCGAAAGGTTACTACTCAGCCATGTAGGCATCAAGAAAGGCTGGCAAATAAGGTTTACCAATCAAAGCGGAATAAAGCGCATCCAGGATAGGTTGCTCATTTTTACGAGCCGTTGAAACGTAACTACGCACAGCACAGAAGACCTTCG
>JAPLGT010000138.1:0-13561 GCA_026390035.1 Chloroflexota bacterium | reverse complement strand
TCCGGACTCAATTCTTCGTACATATTTACACCGCCTGGCCTCGTCTTTTGACAGGCAAGATAAGATTTTCTCACCACTTTAGCATTGTCTCATCAATTTGCATAGATCTTTTGTGCCCCAAAACCATACTGAGAATTGCTGTTACCAAACTGCACAGTTTTTTTCTAATTGAAGATATAATTAATTGTCAAAGTAAATTAATGATTATTCAGAGGGGTATTTTTTCCAGACCACCCCGCCCGACTCAATTCGGGACGAATAAGGAGGCCAATAGAACCTACCCAAAAGTATCTGCTGCCCCGTCCGCTCTACTAAAACACCGCCATAACCAGTATCAATTCATCAAGGAGTAATAATGAAGAAAAGCGTTTTTGTCACCGTAATCATATTGGCACTCCTGGCCTCCATGCTGCCGCTCGGCAGTGCATTGGCCAAGGAACCTGGCAACTCTAATGTCAATGTCCGCAATAAATCCGGTGGTGTGGTTACAGTGATCCTCACAAACGCGAATGGATCGCAGACTCTAACACTCGCCGAAGGTGTTTACGACATCAGCCTGCCCGCCACCACGTTCAGCTATTACGCCATCACACCCTGCGGTAACCAGGTCGGCACTTTCAATCTGACCAACCACAGACAGATGTTCTTCTTCTGCAACAATGGACCCGAGATTAAACTTCAAAATCTGGTTCCACCCGAGCCCGTTTGCCTCGTTAGTGGATTCTTGAATCCACACAGACACTTTTTCGGAAGACCCCAGCTCACTTGCTTCCTCTAAATTCATTTTAAACATCTGATCTGAACCAGAAAAGTTTACACACATTTCTCTGGCCAGGCTCGCTCCACAAATCAATGCAAATACAACCCGCATCGCCTGATGCGGGTTGTATTTGTCTCCAGGTCATCGCTGCGCGCATCCAAAAAGTCAAGATTAAGAAGAGTGCGGCACCAAAATACGGCTGGTTATGAGTCGCACAAAAATAACCCCACCCTTCCAACCAACCCGGTCCACAATACGTCCGCCCAGACGCTTGAATGTGCTTTTATTCGGCAAAGCGCCAATGCTCGATCTGCAAGCCCAATTTTTGTTTCTTAATAGAATTGTTGGTTTTCCCATTGGCATCCCTTTTTTGGTAAAATCTCTTTTATGTTTAAAATCCCAGTCATTATCCTGATCCCCATCCTGCTCTTGAGCGCCTGCACCCGTACTGCGCCGGTCAAAAACGCCGGCACACCGGTCGCCGTACCAACGGTATTTAACGCTAAACCGATAATTCCCACCGGCGTCTCCATCCAAACCTACCTGCCCCCTACTCGCGACCCGGCAGCACCCATCAATAGCCCAACCCCGGATGGCTCCATGCAAGCCTTCCCCACCTTTACACCCCTGCCAGATAATGCCAGCCTCCAGACCACACCCACACCCGGTTCCCAGACTTATACCGTCGAAAGCGGTGATTTTCCTTCATCAATCGCCGAAAAATTTGGCATAAGTACAGACGAACTTCTGGCAGCCAACAGCATGGGCGGCGATGCAGTCATTTACCCCGGAGATAGCCTGATCATCCCAGTCAGCACACTCCCCCAGCCGCCCTCAGAATCCGGCTCGGCAGCGAGTGCAGTCGCCAGTTCGGACTATTTCAAGATCCTACCAGACTCGGAACTGATCTACGGCCCATTGAGTTCTATGCTGGATGTAAATACCTATATCCAGCAAAAGGGTGGCTACCTGGCTTTTTATACCCAGGATGTAAATGGCGAAAACCTCAACGGAGCACAAATCCTGATCCGCGTGGCCCATAACTACTCGGTCAACCCACGTCTGCTGCTCGCCCTGCTCGAATACCGCGCTCAGTGGGTCACCAACCCCAACCCGGCCCCCACCACCATCGACACACCCATCGGCTATGTCGATGACTTCCACCAGGGTCTCTACCGCCAGCTAACCTGGTCCGCTGATATGCTCAACCAGGGCTTTTACCGCTGGAAGGAAAGCCAGGTCCAGAACTGGACCCTGTCGGATGGCACCACCGTGGTGCCACAGCCCGGGATCAACCCCGGTACTGCCGCTGTTCAACACCTGTTTTCTAAGCTCGATACCCAGGAAACCTGGTTGTACGATACCGGACCGAACGGGCTGTACACTACCTTTAATAAGTTGTTTGGCTATCCCTTCGACCTGGCCATCGAACCACTCCTGCCAGCCGGGCTGACCCAACCAGCCCTCAGCCTGCCGTTTCAACCCGGACAGGTCTGGCAATTTACAGGCGGGCCGCACGCCGGCTGGGACCAGGGTTCTGCCTGGGCCGGGCTCGACTTTGCCCCGCCCGGTGAGCCAATCGGCTGCGCCCCGTCCGATGCCTGGGTTACCGCCGTCGCCCCTGGGCTGATCTTACGCGCAGACAATGGCGCGGTGGTTCAGGATTTGGATGGCGATGGCATTGAACAAACTGGCTGGACCATCCTTTACATGCATATAGAAACCCGTGATCGCGTCCAACCCGGCACGACCCTCAAAACCGGCGATAAGATCGGGCATCCATCCTGTGAAGGTGGGCTTGCCGCTGCCGACCACCTGCACCTGGCTCGCCGATACAACGGACTGTGGATCCCGGCCGCCGACCCCAGGCTGCCTTTCGTACTGGGAGGCTATGTAACCAGCGGTAACAATGTCGAATATGACGGTCGCCTGACCGGCAATGGCAAGGTTG
Organism: Chloroflexota bacterium; assembly: GCA_026390035.1. Lineage (GTDB taxonomy): Bacteria > Chloroflexota > Anaerolineae > Anaerolineales > Villigracilaceae > UBA5195. The sequence continues at coordinate 10,850 of JAPLGT010000138.1, read as the reverse complement.
TAGAAGCCTGGGACGGCAGCAATGCCATCAACCAGATCCAACGCTAGCAATCAATCCACCCTGAATCCAGGTGCACCATTTGTCCATTTTCATAAGGAAACCTGGCAGATGCTGATCTGCGCTCTTCCGGAGCATCAACTTTACCCCTGTATGCTGCTACACGCAAGTTTTTGGGAGCACTTTTTCGCGATATTTTCCAAAGAAACTTCGTATCATTCGTTCATTCGGCACTTATTCGTGATAAAACAGCCACAATAGTCCCTGCGTTGCCTGCGCTTGTTACGAACAAGCACAGGCAGCGCAGATTAAATATTTTTTCCCCACGAATCTGGGGAGAACCTGTATCATTTTTTAGGGGATCTGTCTGAATTGAAGATATAATAAATTTGAGAACCATGAAAAGATTCCTACCCATCCTTCAGATTGCCATCATAACCTCATTATTGACATCCTGTCTCGGCAACACCGCCGGATTATGGGGTGAACAGATCACGCCCACAAATGTAGAATTCCCCAGCCAGACTGCCGTACGTACTCGCGTACCCAGCCTTACACCTTCCCCCAGCATCACCCCATTAAAAGAAATCCCCATGCCGGGCACAGCTACCCCTATTCTGTCCCCCACCATGCCGAATGCAACCAACACTGCCAGCCCCACACCGGAGAACAGCACCCCAGTCGCCACCTTCACCCAACCTGTGATTACAGCCACCCTGCCAGCGGTCAACGCATCTGGCCCCATGGATGTCTATCACAGCCAGGGCGGCGATACCCTTAACATCGTTGCAAAACGCTTCGCCCTGCGACCTGAACAGATCATCACAGATGTAATCCTGCCGCCACCAGATCAACTTATTCCACCAGATACCCTGCTGCTGGTTCCCAAACCGGCTCCAGGTGAGATCCGCGGTCCGGGTGAAAATACCATCCCCGATAGCGAGGTCGTCTACGGTCCGGCTTCTGTTGGCTTCAGCCTCAAAGATTACGTCACAAAAGCAGACGGCTATCTGGTTCGTTATGAAGGTTCGCTCAGCTCTGACCAGATCAGCGGCATTGAGGCGGTGGAACGCATCTGCGATGAAAACTCGCTCAGCCCGCGCATCATTCTAGCCATTATCGAGTATGAAAGCCATTGGGTTCTGAGCCACCCCACCAACCTGGCCGAGGACGAATACCCATTGGGTTACGTCGAATTTTTACACAAAGGCCTATTCCGCCAGTTAATGTGGGCTTCCGGCGCGCTTTCAGATGGCTATTATCGCTGGCGTTCCGGCAACCTGAACGAACTAAAATTTACAGATGGCTCAACCCTGCGTTTAAACCCTTTTCTGAATGCCGGAACCGCTGCCATACAGTATTACTTTGCCCAAAACCACTCCCGCGCCGAATGGGATCAGGCCATCGCGCCCAGCGGCTTCCCAGCCTTATATGAGCGCATGTTTGGGCCGACCCTTCAGCGTGCCCAAACCTTCGAACCCACCATCCCAAACGGACTGGTCCAACCATTCCTCAGCCTGCCCTTTGAACCCGGACACCTATGGGCGCTGACGGGTGGACCACATTCAGCCTGGGAAAAACAAGGCGCGCTCGCCGCACTCGATTTCGCGCCCAGCTCGATGGCAAATGGTTGTATGGAAAATAATGCCTGGGTTGTGGCACCTGCTGCGGGAAAAGTTATCCGCCTGGCCACCGGCGTGGTCATGCTCGACCTGGATGGCGATGGGCTGGAACAAACTGGCTGGGTCATTCTATTCATGCATATCAGCACCACCGGTAAAGTTGTCCTCAACCAGACGCTACAAAAAGACGCTCACATCGGGCACCCTTCCTGCGAAGGTGGCGTCTCCACCGGCACACATTTGCATATTGCGCGCAAATACAACGGCGAATGGATGCTGGCTGATGGACCGCTGTCATTCAATATGGATGGCTGGATCGCTCACAACGGTGTTTTACCCTACAAAGGCAGTCTCACCAGGGGTGAGCAGATCGTCACCGCCTGCACCTGTTCAACGTATGAAACCAACATTATCCGCGATAAATAATAAGCTGGGATCAATTTACCCTGGTCCTGCTCGAACCTGGCCGCGCGGTCTGAACCTGATCCTGGCTTTGATTTTCCTGTTAAGCGCTTGCACAGCCCCAGAAACCCTCACACCCATGCCCGTCTTGCCACGCGAACCGGTTTTTCCCACACCGGCAGCTATCTTCACACCATTGCCCACCCGCGCGCCCTACGGTCCTGCCGAGCTGGTCGATTACACGGCCCAGACCGGCGATACCCTGCCCGCCCTGGCAGTACGCTTCAACACCAGTATCGCCGAAATCCGCACTGCCAATCCCATTATCCCGCAAAGCGCCACCACCATGCCGCCCGGCATGCCCATGAAGATCCCGATCTATTACCTGCCGCTCTGGGGCACCCCGTATCAGATCATACCAGACAGCTTATTTGCCGATGGTCCGGCCCAGCTTGACTTTGACATCGAAGGCTTTATCAATGCCCAGCCTGGCTGGTTAAAAAACTACCGCGGACAACTCAGCGACAATGTCTACAGCGGGGCTCAAATTATCCGGCTGGTGGCCAACAACTTCAGCGTCAGTCCCCGCCTGCAGTTGGCCCTGCTTGAATACTTCGGTCAGGCGCTCAGCAACCCGCTTATGCCTGATACAACCTATGTGCTCGGTTACCACGAACAATTTCACCAGGGTGTCTACCTTCAGCTGGTCTGGATGGCGAACACCCTTAACAATGGCTACTATGGTTGGCGGCGCGGCAGCCTGACCGAGTTTGAACATCCTGATACACGCATTGAACGTCCCGATCCCTGGCAAAATGCCGCCACAGTGGCACTTCAGTATGCTTTTTCACGCCTGTATTCAACGCCAGTCTTTGACCAGATGATCGGCCCGGGCGGGCTGGCTGAAACCTATGCACACCTGTTCGGCGACCCCTGGCAGAATGTTAAGCCACACATTCCGGGCAGCCTGACCCAGCCAGATTTTATCCTGCCGTTTGAACCTGGCCACGGCTGGACTTACACTGGCGGCCCGCACACTGGATGGGGAAAAGGTGAACCTTACGCCGCCATCGATTTCGCCCCAAGTGGGGTTTCCGCTTGCGGCAGTTCGGATGACTGGACCACGGCCATGGCTGATGGTGTGATAGCCCGTTCAGAATTGGCCGAAGTGGTATTAGACCTGGATGGAGATGGCAACGAGCAAACTGGTTGGAATATTTTCTACCTGCACCTATCCAGCTTTGATCGAATTGCCGCCGGAAAAAATGTCAAAGCTGGTGACCGGCTCGGCCATCCTTCTTGCGAAGGTGGAGAAACCACAGGCACACATGTTCACATCGCGCGAAAATACAACGGCGAATGGATCCTGGCCGATAGCCCGATACCTTTCAACATGGAAGGCTGGGTCGTCCGCAATGGATCGGATGCGTACCTGGGCACCCTGGTCCGCTTCTCCCAAACCGTTACCGCATCCGATCAATCCGAAGGTAAATCCTTCATCAAATCTGATCGATGAACCAGCTACACGGTGTATTTACCCAGCGGTATCCGCTTCAAGTCATAACCATCGCAGCCACTGCCCGCCAATAAACACCGATCGGTGGGCGGCCCCGCCAGTGGTTATTTTCATCTATCTGGAAGTCTTCAACCCCTGCGCCGTATGTACTGACCGGGCAAAACCTCGATTAACATTCGCCGCGCAGCAAAAATCAGCATGGCAGTATTTACTCACCGGTATCCGCTTCAAGTCTTAACCATCGCAGCCACTGCCTGCCAATAAACGCTGATCGGTGGGCTGCCCCGCCTGTGGTTATTTTGCGGAAGGGTTCCCGCAAAATAACCACAAAAAAATAATTTTCATCTATCTGGAAGTCTTCAACCCCTGCGCAAGTACACCCCTTGAATACATACAAAAAGGTCATTGCCGGCACGCATAGCCGGGCAATGACCTTTACATCTAGTTATTGGAGAATTGATCTCAGCCTAACTTACACTCGCCACTCTTGACCAATCCGCCGCCATCCTCATAAATCTCATACACCAGAACCATCGGAAAAGCCTTTGAGAGCATAGCCTGGGCTGGGCAATACTTGGTAGCCGAAAGCTCGATAGCTCGCACCAGCGCAGCTTCATCCACACCACGCCCGCTAACTGTATAAAGAATTCGCGCATGTGTAAAAACATGCGGGTGAGTTTCAGGCTGACTGGCCTGCACCTGCACGTCGAACCCGGTCACAACCTGCTGCTTCTTGCGCAGGATCGAAATCACATCCATCGCCGTACAACCCGCCAGGCTGATCGCCATCAATTCCAGCGGTCGAAAACCATCATCCTGACCACCCACCGAAGAATCTGAGCCCAACGGTACACTGAAGCCTGAACCGGCCGTACCGTTAAAACTCATTCCCTGGCTCCAGGTTACTTTTGCATCCATGGAATACTCCTATCAACAAGATCTAGGGTCAGACACCCTGCAAACTTATTGCCTGATGACCGGTGTCACATATTTTTCAAGCACATCGCGGCTGATCGGGCCTTTCCATTCCAAACGCACCTGCCCGTTGCGATCAATAACAAAGGAAGAGGGCAAAACATCCGTTTTAAAAGCTGTCGTGGCCACCCATTTCAAATCCGGCCAAACCGGAAAAGATAGACCGAAAGTCTTAACAAATTCGGCCACCTCTGCCAGCGGTTCGCCATCTTCGATGGCCACCACCACAAAACCATCCTTCTTATGCGCCAAATAATAGGCATTCAGCGTGGGCATTTCTTCCTTACAAGGCGGGCACCAGGTGGCCCAGGCGTTATACAGCACTACCTGGCCTTTGAAATCCGAGAGCGCCACCGGGTTATTGTTCAAATCGGTGATTCTGACCTCAGGCGCAGGGTAATCGACTGTCACCGGCAGTGCCGAGCTGCTGATCTGCTCCACTTCAGCCTGAGCCTTCGGGATTGCCAGGAAGGCAACCACGGCCACCAAAATCAGGCCCAGCCCAACCACCAGTAAGCCCAGGCTCTGAGCCCTGCCTGGGTTCTTGCGTTCTGCTCCCGCAAGATTATTTTTGTCAGTCATAGGCTCTTATTTCGCCCCAACACGCATTAATTCAGCCAGCATGTTTTGTTCAGGAACCGCACCCACCACCCTGCCGGCGCCAGCATTGATCACCGTATCGGGCACTGAGCTTATCCCATACTCATTAGAGAGTTCGTTAAATTCCATGGCGCTTACACCTTCGGCCAAGACCATGGCCGGGTTCTCCATCGCAATCTGGTGCGCGAGCAACACGGCTCGCGGGCAATATGGTCAGGTAGGGGTGACAAACACCTGCAGATGCAAAGGTTTGGTCAAAGACTTAATGTAGGTGCGCAGTTGAGGCGAAAGCCCCGAATCTCGACCCGAAACCAACAGAAGATCCTGGATCAGAGTGCTGAATTCATGCCCGGAAGGAACGCCCAGGTAGCGTATGCCTAGATCAGTTATCTGGTCAGCATCTTTGGCAGCAATCACAATCGCCGGGGCTTTATCGACCACATTGTACAGGCGAGCCAAATCCGGTTCAAGATCCAGATCATGGACACTCATGGCAAGCTTGTCTGAAAGCGGGATCAGTTCTTCTAACAGCTGCTGGGTTGGCTCACAGGCTTCCTGTTTTTCTTTCGAAACAAACAGGAACATGTGCACAGGTTGGTCCAGCTTTTCAAAAACCTGGCCAATTTGGGTAATCAGATCATCAGAGAGCAATTTTTCCATATTTTTTTCCTTTGATTTTTTTCATTGATCAATCCATGCAAATCGCTGCACTTGCTTTTCAGCAAAGCAACAACTCTTGTTCAATTCCATCCGACCGGACGGGAATTTTATCATTATCAGGTACAACCTGCACCCGAACCTTCGCTGTAGCCACAGACCGGACATTCCAGGTCGATCAGTCCATTGTAATCCAACCGGCCCAGCCCACAACGGGGGCAGGACTCACCGCGCCGCACGGGACGCTGTGAAGGAAGTGTATTTGCATAAACCGGCTCTGTACCAGCAGGCTGCCCCCCGATTTGTTTCTGGTCGGTTGGCTGCGCAGATTCTAAATCCATTTCAACCTTTGGGCTTGAGCAAATCATCCAGTTTAAGGGTATCAAACAGACGCCCGCGCACATCCGCAGGCAAATTCGTTTCACTCGCAGCAGACTGGTACAGATAGATCGTTCGCGTGGTTGTATCGTACACAACCCGGCAATTTTCGCAACCGGCCATGTGCTGCTGTAATTCCTGGCACATTGCTTCGTCCAGTTCACCATCAATAAAGTTGGAGAGATTCCCAAGTAAATCCTGGCATTGACGAGATTCGCCCGGTTGATGCCCTGAATGGTTATGGTCATGGTTCATAGTATTACTCCCGGCGCAACCGTTCTCCAAAATAACCCGATAGCTGTTCACGCAGCTGCATACGTGCACGCAGCAGGCGAGTCTTCACTGCAGTTTCAGTCAGATCAAGAGCCTCGCCGGTTTCCTTGATGGATAAACCTTCAATATCACGCATCAAAAACACAGCACGCAGTTTCGCTGGCAAGCCCTGAATGGCCTGGTCGAGCAGCAGCCTGACTTCAGCATTGAGTAAATCACTCTCAGGCAGTGAGGTCCAATCGGCAAGCTGCAGCGGCAGCAGTGTTTCGCCATCATCATCTTCAGGCTCTTCGTCGAGGGAAACAGACGGGCGCTTGACACGCAACAACATCAAGGCTTCGTTGGCAGCGATCCGGTAAAGCCAGGTGGAAAGGCTTGACCGTCCTTCAAAATCGCCGACATGCTTCATAGCCTTTATGAAGGTAGTCTGGAGCACATCTTCAGCATCCTGCTCATTACCCAGCATTTTAAGAGCCAGCCGGTAGATGGGCGTGGAATAAGCATCCACCATGCGCGCAAAGTGCGTGCGATCACCGGCGCGCAGGGCTTCAAGGGAAATATCAGCGCTTGTTTCTATCATCTTTGATGTTCCAGGAATAAAAAGGTTACATTCTGTGGCAAGAGTGCTCAAAGTATAACTGATAAGCAGGCGACTTACCTACAAATGTCATATATAATGCGAAAGAATATCAAACATTTACAGGAAGTTTGCCACTATGTAAAACTGAACAAAGGCTATATCATCTAGACAATGTTGGAAATATTGACTCGCTTCCCGCTATTCAAAGATTTTAGCAGTGCAGATCTGAAGATCATCGCACCGCTTTTCCATGTCCGCAGCTTCCCTGCCGGGACAATGATCTTTGAGCAGGGTGCAGAAGCAACCTGCCTATATCTGCTGACCTCCGGGAAAGTTGATATTCGTTACAAACCTTATGATGGCGATACGATCAAATTGATCAGTTTAAATGCGGGCAGCGCTTTTGGATGGTCATCCGTATTGGGCAACGACACCTACAGCTCATCAGTGCTCAGTGCTGAAGATTGCGAAGTGTTGATCATTTGCGGCAGGGACTTACAAACCTTGCGCGAAAAACACCCTCAAACCGGCGCACTGGTAATGGATCGCCTGGCAAGTTCAGTTTCATCACGTTGGGCTAGCGCACACACGCAAGTAAAATCGATGCTTCGCAAGGGTATCGTGGAGAAAATTCATCCACTAGGAAAAGGAAAAGATAATATGGACACACCTATAACAAATTCGAAGGAAGAACAACTCAAGGTCTTACTGGTCAAATTGAGTGCATACATCGAACAATTCCACGGCGGCTCGGTGGATTTCGTATCATTAGATGGGGAAACCCTCAAAGTACACCTCGGTGGGGCCTGCCTGGGCTGCCCGCTTTTACCTTCCACACTGCATGGTTGGGTGGAAGGGACCGTCAAGCAGTTTTTTCCAGAGATCAAGCAGGTTGAAGCTGCATAACTAATTTTTTCCCGGCGGATGATTTTCTCGGAAAATCATCCGCTTTTGTTCTCAGGAATCAAGGCAATCGGCTGGTGATCTACCCTACTGGATATGTTTGTCATTCAGCCTTGTTTTAATTAGGCTCGTTACCAGGTGATATATGCGGGTGTTCACATGCCTGCTCAGATCACCACTTTTCTTTTAACGCTATCATTCATGCAGAATTGGTTCGTGCTCCAGCAACCAGCCTATCAACCGCGCAAGATTGAACTCAAGCTAAGATCGTTACCCTGATTCTTGCACCAGCCCCCAGAGATGACTCAATCGACAACTTCGCCCCGATCAGCTCGGCGCGCTCATACATTCCTAACAAACCAAAATGACCGCCCGGAGCAAACTCAGCCGGACTGCGTGGAGGCGTAAACCCTTTGCCATCATCCAACACCTCCACAAACAGCATCTGAGGCTCATAGCTGATCCGAAGCAATGCCCGTTTGGCTTCGGCATGCCGGGTAACATTATTGAGGGCTTCCTGGGCAATTCGGTAGAACGACAGCTCCAAGCCAGCCTCAAGACGCCGTTCATCACCCAGACGCTCAAAACTTACTTCCAACAGGTTGGCTTCCTTCACTTCACGCGACAACATTTCCAGGGCAGTTACGAGTCCCAAATCTTCCAGATAAATCGGACGCAGGGCGCGAGTCAGGCGACGCAGGTCGTCAATGGTAGTGTTGGAAAATGTCTCCAGATCCTGAAAGGTCAGGCGCGTCTGTTCATCGTTGGCCTTCATGCGTGCCAGCTGCACCTGTTGGCGCAGCGCAATCAAGGATTGGAGCGTATCGTCATGCAATTCACGCGCCAGGCGGCCGCGTTCTTCTTCCTGCCCGGTGGTCATCGCACCAATATAATCATGCAGCGCGCGTTGGGCTGCCTGCAGCAAAACCTCCAACACCAACATTAGCGCCGCTGAAATGTGAACGCCAGCAAGTATGCTGGCGTTCTTCTCTGGAGGAGAGGAAATAATTAAATTTTCCAGCGATCCACGCCTGGCTGGCACATTATGGTAATGAAATTTTGGTCAGCAAAATAACGATACCGACAATGATACCCACCAGCAACAGTAATCCCAAACCCATCCCGAAAAACATCATGGCAAACTCCTTGGGGCCCATCCGGGCAAACCTGATTGAAAGGTTGCTGTTCCGCGAAGTGCAACCCGATTTACATATATTTTAAGCCAGACCAACATTGCAACGCAGAGCCGACTGGCCTATTCTTCCATAGGCACAATTGCCTATAAAAATAGTAATTTGGATGAAACCCAGCAAGGCTTTCTGGCACTCCCTGCCAACCAGGTGCTGCACCTCTTGCATCCGCGTGCTATAATTTTTTTACTAACTATTCTTTTTAAGGAGATCATGATGAACAGAAAACCGTGGATATTCGCTGTGCTCTTACTGATGCTCGCCTCACTGGCCTGCAACGCTGTCACCGGCATCGGGAAGAAAGTCCCAACCCCGCCAGCTGATGGTATCGAAACGCTCGCCACCCAGGCACCCGACAGTTCAGAAATACCCGAATTACCAACCAGCGCTGCTTCCAATCCTGAACCCCCCGCTGCCAACCAACCAGGTACTGATCCCAAGAAATTTGATACCGAGTTTCCCATTCCCGCCGATAGCAGTGGCTTTATCGACCTGGGCAACGGTTCAGTCAATTTCCAGACAAAAACAAGTCTGAAAGAAGTGATCGCTTTTTATCGCGAAAGTTTCCTAAAACGTGACATTAAAGAACGCGAGATCAATACAGCCATCACCGATGCCACCTTCAGCCTGGTATTCGATGGACACACCAGCGGGAAAGCTATCGTCGTTCAGGGTGTTGACCTGGGAAACAACACTGTCAACATCAATATTCGCTTCGAAGATATCTAAAACCACATAACATTCTCAGGCCAACCCATTCCGGAAAATGCTCTGAGATAAAACGCCTGACCACGATCTTTGCTAAATGTTTCAACAGCCTTTACAGTTTCTTCATATTAGAGCGGTATCCTATAGAAAGTAACCTGGATGAAATAAAAACCAGGCTTCAAACTCAAGGAGAAAATCTAAATGAAAAAAATTCTGGTTGTCGTATCAGTTGGTTTGGTTGCGCTGGTCATCTTTGGCGCGGGTTTCTTTTTCGCTCAGTCTAACCTGGTCAGTGCGGCCGGTTTACCAGCAGGCGTTGGCCCTGGGAATATGATGAACGGGCGCGGCGGACAGGGTCAGATCCACGAATATGTCGAGCAGGCTCTCGCCGATAAGCTCAAAATGACCAAGGCTGATGTTGAAACTGCGCTTTTCGGCGGCAAGAGTATGTACCAGCTCGCCATTGACAAGGGTACCAAGGAAGCTGATGTAACCGCCCTCTTAAACGATGTCCACAAGACCGCGCTCACCAAGGCTGTCAGCGATGGTATCCTGACCCAGGCACAAGCCGATAGCATGTTGCAAATGATGACAGCCAACGGCTTCAACTACGCTCAAGGCTCGATGCAAGGCGGTCGCGGTATGCACGGTGGCAGAGGCAATGGCGGCATGATGGGCGGCCGGAACCAACAGCCAGTCGTACCTGCAACCACAGCCCCGTAACCGATAAATTATCCTGTACAAATCAAAAAACTGGCGGTTGATCCGCCAGTTTTTTGATTTAAATAATTGTGGCTCTGATCAGGTTAGTGGAAGACAATCAATCAGCGCTATTCCGGGGCCTCAACTTTAACCCAGCATGCTGCACCAAGCGAGTTTTTGGCAGCGCTTTTGCGCACTATTCTCCAATATGGCGTTCTCAAGAAAGCTTGACAGCTAGACAAAAAGACCCTTCTCGGTAAAATTGGTGTCGCCAGACAACCAACAACCGAGGAGGATCGATATGGAGTATAGCACGCTCAAGCCGTGGCAGGAAATAAGTGAAACTG
>JAPLGT010000061.1:0-8085 GCA_026390035.1 Chloroflexota bacterium | reverse complement strand
GCACGGCATCTGCGCGCTTCTTCAGTATTTGGTATACTGAGATGCGGAACTGTTGGAGAAAAGGTGTTATTGGCATACCATCTTTTACCAGCAGTTTCACTTTTTTGCTAATAACTGCTCAATCTAACTCTAAAGTCAAGTATCAGGTAAAACTACAGTTATTAGTAAAAGGATGTCTGCACATACGCAGACATCCTTTTACTTCAAATAATGGCGCAGTGGGATGGTTTTTGATTGGCTGCTGCTGTCTCTGCGCACAGGAATCGTATCCCGCAAAATCAACTGTCTGAAAACAGGCACAACCGCCGGATCAAAGAAAATCCCTGATTGTGTCTGAATGTAATGTAAAGCCTTATCTGTTGACCATGCAGAGCGATAAGGGCGATCCGACGTAAGAGCATCGAACACATCAATTATCGAAAAAAGCCGCGCCGCAAATGGAATATGTTCACCTTTCAAGCCATATGGATAGCCACTGCCATCCCATTTTTCATGATGATAAAGCGGGATATCCATCGCGTTTTTAAGATGTTCAACTTGTGAAAGAAGTTGATAGGCATAAAGCGGATGCTGTTTCATGATCTCCCATTCATCAGGTAGCAACGCACCAGGTTTGAGCAAGATCGCATCAGGAATGCCCATTTTACCAATATCATGCAGCAGTGCTCCTTGATGAACATGGGCCAGACCGGTTTCAGAAAAGCCCATTCTGCGAGCCAGCTCAATTGTCAATTTAGCTACCCGGCGAGTGTGCCCCTCGGTTTCCCGATCACGCAGTTCAAGCGCTCGCGACAATCCTTCGATCGTCGCATCGTAAGCCGAATTCAACTCCAGGTTTGAATCTTGTAAAAATTTTACCAAAAGGGTGTTGTCAATAGCAATAGCGATCTGGTTCGCCAGGGTTTCAAGCATGGTAAGCCAGTCATCGTCTGGCACAAAGCGCCAGCGCTGGAAGATTTCCAGAACTCCCCTCACCTCAGAACGAGCGATTAAAGGAATTCCAAGGTACATCATGAAACCCTCATCCTGGAATTTTACCGCGCGCGAAAAAGTTTTAGGATCATTTTGCAGATTGTCAACATAAACAACCCGCTTTTCAAGCGCAACCTGACCAGCAAAACTTTCTCCAATCTTTAAGTGCGAGTACTTGAATGTATCGTGTCGAAAACCAAACCCGTCCACAAAATTCAACATCTGGGTTTTAGGATCCAAAACCAGTAGAGCAAGAGCATCAACATGGATATGCTTGGCGGCTTCTTTCAAAATCACAGCGGCCATGGATTTTAAATCCAGGTTTGATAGGATAGCCTGATCAATAGAACGTAAGGTTTGCATCTGGCTCAGTTGGCGGCGCGAGTCCTCATACAGACGGGCATTTTGAATCGCCGAGCTAGCCAACAAATTATAGGCGTGGAAAAAATCAATGATTTCTGGCGTAAAGTAACTTGGCGATTCAACAATCAGGCCCAATACACCGATTACCTGGTCATGAGATATAAGCGGGAAGAATGCCCTGGTTTGTTGCGCAATGATGATGGATGCGGGAAGCTCAACCACGAGATCGGTTTTATTTTCAATAATGAAATTTAGTTCATCTGCTGTCGGCTTAATAAGGACAACTTGGTCCGTAGGTAGCTTTTTTGCTGATGAATAGGCCAACTCATCAATACTATGGCCAAACTTCACCAACCCTAACCAGGCTTCCTGGACCCCAAATTGTTCAACGCAAGATCGCGTAATATTTATTCCAAGTGCGTTACTATTTAATTCTCTGGAAAGCTGTTGGGCACTTTCCTGCAGTGTATCCATGAGTTGCTGATGCCGGCGAATAGAATCGGCGTTTCGTTTTTGATCGGTTATGTCACGAATAACAACCACCAGGTTCTCATCTTTGATTTGAATACATTTCGCTGAGTATGAATAGGTTTGGCTTTCGCTAAACAGGTCATATTCCATCGTCGAAATTTGGCCGGAACTCATGGTCATGTTAATTGCAGCTAAAAATTGAGTGGTGGCATTGGGCGGTAAAACATCCATAATATGCCGCCCCAAACATTTTTCCGGATTGGTATAAAAGGTTGCAGTCGCGCTCGCAAGATAATTGATGATTATTCCATCTTCATTGAGATAAAAAAGTAGATCCGGGAAAATCTGAAAGATAGTTTTGAGAATAGAATCAGAATCGCCGGCTGGACGACCCGGGAGACCTGTTTCCAGACCTGGATGCAGTGATTTCATATCTTGATTTACCCAATCGAGTGCCACAGAGTCAGCCCTCGGATTACTAAATGCGCAATTGATAATTTTCTGACAGGGCAGGTTTTGCAACCAGTTTTGAGCCCGTAAGGTGTTTGGATACGTGTTGTGCAAATTCAGGCAAGCTTGAACCTTGCGCCCCAAGAACAAGATTATATTCATCCGAAGATAGCGAAAATTGTTCGCCCGCATATCCCATCGAAATGGCCCGAGCAGGATCACTCAGCAACACATTACAGAATTGCCGGCTAACAACTGCTGCCGCAAGCAGACGATTAATATCGCTATGCTCGCAACGACCACTACGGATACTTACATGCTGTTCAAATAGCTGGTTGGTTAACATAATGCGTTCTACCTTTCTTGAGAGAGCTTCTGAGAATGTGAAGGTGATGCGAGCAAGAGAAATGCCCCGATATCGATCAAAATATCCCCAAAGCTAAAAGCAAACCGGTAAGGAAACCATTCAGGTGATACGAATCGATCGGAAAGCCAAGAAAAAACAATAGCATCGGGTGAGAGCAAGATATCTTTGCTGCCCAGGCTGAACCGGCTACCAACTTTAAGATTCGAGAGGATTTGCTCTGGAATGATGTGTGCAGCAGTTACCGTACTGAGAGGCATAAACCCATCGTTCGCACAAATCACTACCAAGTTCAAAAATAGCCCGATAGTCAGAATAGGTATACCCGGTAAATGCCTGTTGAGCATGCAAAATAAAATCAGCCCTAACTGGGAAATAATCAGGTAAGCTGGAACCAGCAGGGCGGGCATTTGGCTACGCGTCACCGGCAGGTAGAAAGCGAGCAGCTGCGGCACAAAAAAAATGACCACCAACCAGGCGCGCTCGAATTCAGGATATTGCCAGACCGACCGGCCCAAATAGGTTTTAATCCAACCTGATAGCAAACCCAAAATAACAGCAGGCAGCAGTACCATTAATGGCCGATACCACCACCATCAACCGGGGCGCCTGCGCCAAGCACAAGCATCAAAACCGTCAGCACCATTAAAACCAATTGAATATGCTGTTTCTGAATTTTGGAAAGCGAGAAACTGAAGCGATAGGCAATGTTTTTCATTGGTCACCTTTTTGAAATAATTGGTAGGATATAGTCCATAGAATACACCATGCCAGGATACAAAGGTGACTACAAAGTCATATTAAATTAAATTTTGGTAGAGTTTTTCTGTTTCCCGGGAAGGGTTTATCCCCAATTCAATCCTTAATGTTTTTGAACAGGCTTTATATACACGTGCCACGGCAGAGGTATCCCCTAATTTAGCGTGGGCGCACATCATAAGCCGATAAGCCTCTTCCAGGATATTATTGCTCTCAAGGGCAGTCTGACAAACCTTGATCACCCGGTCTATTTGACCTACATCCAAATATAACTCGGCAAGTAGAAGTAAATTTTTATGGTGTTGACTTTCAAACTGAGTACGTTCCCAATCCGCCCATTCTGTATCGATATCTGCAAGATGGGGCCCGGTAACAATATCCACAGCGGCTTGCAACAGCAAAGTACTTTTAGCGGCATTTTTTTCTAAACGAGCTTTTTCAACGAACTCCTTGTAGATCTCAAGACCATATTCGTAGTCAACGAAATGATTGAATCTGTAACGCTCACCTTCAAACAAGATTGTATTTTGCCCTACCGCATGTCGAAGGCGATAAAGGCTGGTTTTAAAACGCATCTTTAAACGTTCTGGAGAAAGATCCGGCCAAAAAATGGCAGCGATTTCATCCTTGGTCAGTGGTTTGGATCCCAGGAAAAAGAAGAATAAATCCCTGGTTTCTCTGGTTTGCCAATCCGAGAGCATAATTTGTTTTCCATTCAGAAAGACCTGCGCCGAGCCAAAAGCCTGAATACTAATATGAGGAGGGGATATAAAAGCAGATTTAGATATCCGTCTCAGGTTCTTCAGAATTAGTGGAATCTTTTTTGCAAACTCATCTGCCTGGGTGAAAAATGGCTGTAGGATTGAAAAAGACGTTTGTGGCTGGTTCGATTTTTCGAACCAGCGCTGCACACCCATCGCGGCGACGTGCAGCGGGGTAGGTTCTTTCAGATTCTTGTAAGTAGACAATAATTCTGCCAGGTGCAACGAACCCGGATCGAGTTCTCCAGTTGCCAGCCGGGCAGCCACCAGCCATAACTTGCTGATACAAACCTCCAGAATCCGTCCATCCTGTTCATATAAACTGATCGCGTTTGCTAGCTCGTCCACTGCTGCATGAAACTTGTTACTAAAGAGCAGCAAACAACCGTATTCCATTCGGAAAAATGCTTCATCTGTCGATGATGAATTCTGCTGAATATACGCGAATATATCCTTTAGAAGCGCATCCGCTACTGCGATTCGGTCGCCAAGTCTTGCAATCCGCGCCTTGGCGACCGATGCATAAAAAACCAGAAAAGAATCTCCCAACTGGGATGCAATAACCAGGGCCTGGTCAAAACACTCTTCTGCCCGCTCAAGCTCGTGTAGATCAGTGAGCAGATCACCCAGGCTACTCAGAGCCAGCGCTTGCGCACGCACATAGCCACTTCGTTGAGCATAATTGATGGCATCTTCAAACACTTGAAAAGCTTTTTCATATTCTCCGCGGTAATGGTGCAAAACAGCCAGATTATTCATCAGGGTAGCTTGCCAGCCAATGTTACCGGTTGCTTCCCAAGCTTTTAGGCTAATGTGTAGTTTACGGCCCCCAACTCCATTTCCAAGATTGGTATGTGGATTTCATCATTGAGTGATGCGAGCAGTTGCAGCGAATTCTCAAACAGAGGCAGCGCATCAAAAGTTTTTCCCATGCGAAACAAAACCAATCCTTTGACGCGCAAGGCTGCCGCGTACATTATTTGAAGGTCAGCCTTTGAACTACCCAAGGTAAGTGTGATGACTTCATCTGCATCGTTGAGCGCGAGAGACAAGTCGCCCAATTCGCGGTAAGCAGCTGCGCGGCGGACTAATGTCCCCGCTAGATTTTGGAAATCCTGGCGGGCGCGGAATTCAGTTTCTGCCTGGCTTAAAAGTGATATACCCAACTGCACATCGCCCTGGGTGTAAGCAACAGCTCCTTGAAGTGAAAGCAACCTGGGATTTTGTTGTAAAACAGAAATCGGTAAGCGCTCCAACCAATTCCCTAATGTCACAATACGACCATTCAGTATAAAGTCAGTTCCTGTTTCTTCAATCAGCGCGATCAAGGCTGACTGTTCGCCAATATTTTCGTAGATATGGTGAGCCTTTTCCAAATCCTTACGCTCGAAATAATACGAAGCCAGCTTTAGCATCACATCCCGGATGATTTGCGGCTTTTCTTCCTGCAATTTTGTCTGAAGATACTCCTGAAATAAATGATGATAACGGAAATACATCCCGTCAATACCAACAGGAATCGCAAAAAGATTATTTTTCTGAACAGTATCGAAAAGACTGCTCCAGTCCAGGTGCCGGTCGGGAATCAACGGATCCAAAACAGCGATACATTGACTGATGTTGACATCATCGAACAAAGATGTCAACAAAAGGAATTCACGCATATTTTGGTTTTGCCTTTCCAACACCTCTCGCGTGAAATAATCGTATAGCTCGATACCAGTTTTGGCAGCTGGAGATTTTTGCGTGATACTTCCTTCTACGAAAGAAAGGCCGGTAAGCGCTATGGAAGTAATCCAACCGTCTGTTTTTCTCGCGATTTCTTCGGCTTCATCCACGGAGAGAAATTGTGCAGAATTCTGAGCGAATAGAGTCCGGATCTCTTCTGACGAAAATGTAAGATCCTCCAGGCTCATACCACCGACCTGATCCCTGGCAACCAATAAATGCAGATCTGATAAATAGGGCAGTAGCCGTGACGCCAGGATCAAGTGGCAGTGTTCCCCGACCAGTTGAGTAAACCGATTGATAAATAAACGGACTTCGGGTACGGAATCGATAAACTGATAATCATCGAGAACGATAGCAAAATGTTCGTGAATGGTTCCGTAAATTTCATTTGTCAGCGCAACTACCAATCTTTCATTTTCTTTCTCGATGGAAATCACATTCATCAACATGCTGATCGATTCGGCGCCAAAAGCCGGGAATCTTTCCTGGACGCAAGCTATAAAGTAGGAAAGAAAACGTTGAGGCTCTTGATCCAAAATATCCAACGAAAGCCAGCAAATGGGAATTTCACTCTTATCAACCATGTCGATTAATAGGGATGTCTTGCCATATCCCGCCGGCGCGGATATTAATATCAATTTTTTGTTTAGTAGGGAATGAATATTTTCAATTAAACGATGACGCGTGACAATTTCCGCCCTTCGTCGGGGTGCTATAATTTTTGTCTTACTTATTGGAAAAACCGTTTCAATCCGCATTTACCATTAATAAGTAGTAATAATTTTATTTCTATTTGTGAATCAGACCGATAAAAGAGTTGGTTTGGTGCTTACAGTATAAATAGCCATCTGCGTCTGAAGATTTATCTACAACCCACAATAAACAGACTTTTACATTCATTGGATTGGTTCAAATAACGCAAAAAACAGGATGATGCGGCGCAGTAAACAATACAGAAACTAAATTTAGCGCCCGGATTAGTGGCAGTGCTAAGCCTTTGCTGTCAATTAAAAAACTGGAGATTTAGAAATCAGGACCGATAAAAACATGAATATATACATTAAAGCAAATTCCGAAAGTAAATTAGATAAACCCGAATACTCAAGCCAACTTTAATGAAATTGTACACCAGGAAGGTTGTCTGATCGATCATCCAATACGGCAATAATAACCTAATTTTCTAATCTACGATACCAGCGAAATGTGGTTGATTTCACGCCTGCCAGGAATATTCCGCAACAACCGACTTGAGTTTTATCAATATTCTTTCAGGAGTACGTTTGTAATAGAAATACTTGAGACGACGGTTTATATCGGGTATTCGCAATTTATAGTGTTGCCAGCCGGCGTCAATTCTATTTTCCTGATCAACCAGTGCGCATTCCCTGAAGAGCCTGGTTCTGCGCGTGAATATTTTCAGCACGTGTCTGATCTGGGATTTCACAGCCTGCCGCTTCTGCCAGAGCGCCTTCCACCCAACCCACGACTGGGGTTTCCGCCCCTACTTGATCATGCAAAGTACGGACTGCTTCCAGGCGATCGGTCATACGAAGGCCGAAGTTTTGCGCTGGAAAGTTAATTGAATATAAATCGTCTGGTTCGATCATAAGTGGTTTTTTATTGAGCGGCAAGTTATCGACAGGTAATTCCACAACCAGCCCGGCATCAGCGGCTTTGCGGTATGGGTCCGAGATTGTCTGGACGATATCAAGGTTGAAGGTATGCAAAATCGCCAGGTTAGCTTCGTACAGTACGCGGTAATCCAGATAATATTTTGAGAGAGGCGCATTGATATAGTGTGCTGCCCGCATCATGAAAGGGGCGATCAACGAGTTGAGCATTCAAAGTACTTTGAAGACGTGGAGTGAGTTCATTATTTGCGCGGCTCTCTAAATACGGGCATAAACTTGTCGGGCAATGATTACGTAAACCAAACCATGCCTGTAGATTTTTAACATTACAAGCTCGAGACACAGCACCGAAAGTAGTAACACCAGAACATTCGGAAGGTTTTTGACTTGATGGTGATTAAAACCAGGGCGGTCATCACCAGGAGGTAAATTAATATTACTCTTCAATACCTTCGCCAAAATTAGTTAAAAGAAATAGGGCTTTTCGAGTAAAGTTGAAGTCTTCGACAACCCAACCTACCCGAGAAGCCCATGACAGAGATTTTAGCACTTTTACAGAACATTGCACCTCTTTTAGAGAAAA
>JAPLGT010000093.1:0-63774 GCA_026390035.1 Chloroflexota bacterium | reverse complement strand
TGTTTCGGTTGGGATCGGCAGTGGCGAGGGGGTCTCGGTCGACAAGACCGCTTGAGTTTCGAGTGTTGGTTCGATGTTAATATCTGTTTGTGATGAAACCAAAGCAGGTAAACTACAAGCCAATATGCTAATACTCAAAATTAGGTAGGTTAATAATATTTTTTTCATACTCTCATTTTACAATTTATTCGGCGGTTTTGTTGATCCGTAAATATTTTGTATGATAGCTTGTATATTCTATTGACTCCACCTTGCAATGCTATTATTCTTCATTCTTCAAAAGGATGAGATTCTATGGATATTATTTCTGCTATTCATTCCCGACATTCACAGGGAAAAGTCAGGCCTGACCCATTGCCGCGTGAATTGATCGAAAAGCTTTTACAGGCTGCCGTGCAGGCGCCCAATCACTTCCGGGTACGGCCGTGGCGTTTTGTGGTTTTGACGGGTGCTGGCCGGGAACGTTTTGGAGATAGTTTGGCCGCAGCTTTTAAAGCCAAATTTCCAGATGCGCCGGCCGAGGCTATTGAAAAGGAACGCCAGAAGGCATTGCGCGCGCCCTTGGTGATTGTTGTGGCAGTAGACCAGCCATCAGAACCAAAAATAAATGAAACCGAAAACATTGCGGCGGCTGCGGCAGCTTGTCAAAATCTTCTGCTGGCAGCGACCGGGTTGGGATTGGGCTCCATCTGGCGGACCGGCGATAACGCCCGTGATCCTGAGATTAAAAAATTCCTTGGTTTTTCGCCAGAACAGCACTTGCTAGGTTTCCTGTATATTGGTTACCTGGATGGTCCTCCCACAGTTTTTCCAGAGAGACCAACCTTCGACGACCGAACGGTTTGGATGGAATAGGTAAAAGCTTCCCGCACATATTCCTGTGCGGGAAGCTTTTTTGCAGCAACAGCGCCTGGCTTTTGCTGGGCTGTTCCAACTTGGCCTGCGTTTAATGCCTGCCTGAAAGCCCTTGCAAGATCAGGTCTGGGCGGTCCGTGTCTACCCCATCGAGACCCCAATCCATGTAAGTCTTAAATAATTCCGGGTCATCAAGAGTCCAGGTTTCGACCCTGATGTTTTTGGCATGCGCGGCTTTAATAAAGTTTGGGGTGATGATCGGGATGCCATATGATTCAGAAGTTTCAAATGGCACCTGCAAGGCTTGATATTGCGGTGAGATCAACCCGCTCAGACCGATTTTACTCAACAAGACAAAGGCGAGCACCTCGTTCTTGGCTGCTGAAGTGGCAACATCTGGGCAGGTTTCGCGGAATGTTTTCATGGCATCATCATGGAAAGATGCAATAATGACCTTATCTTGCAGCTGGTAGCGGTGGATCAAGTCGCATAACGGCCTGGCAATCGGGGTTCTGGTCAATTTGATTTCAATCAAGTAGCGCATCTGGGGATATTTTTGAAAAACTTCTTCAAGCCCGGGTATGCTAATTCTCTTGCCGCGATATGGATAGGTTTTGCCGCCATCATTTGACCACCAGTAAGCCGCATCCAGCTTTTTTAGTTCGGCCAGGGATAACTCATCAACCTGACCGGAACCATTGGTAGTCCTATCGATGTTTTCATCATGGATAAGCACAATCTGACCATCTTTGGTGATGTGTGCGTCCATGTCAAAAGCATCCACGCCGAGGGTCACAGCCTGGTCATAGGCATACAGCGTATCCCCTGGCCAGATTCCATCACCGCCCATGTGCGCATAAACCATGACCGCGGCTGTTGGCTTTTTATAGAAGGGACGTTCTTCTGCCGGATTAGAAAAAAGGATCCCTAAAATCAGTGCAACTGCCACAGGGACCAAAACACTCATCAAAATTCTTGCAGGACGTTTTTTCATATTCTCCAGTTACCAGATCATTAAAACGCTTCCAGGAAGGTGACTATATTTTCTCCGAGCGCAGCGTTATTATATCCACCTTCCATGATAACCAGATTGTTTAAATTAAGTTTTGCAATTTCCTGCCCAATTTGGTGGATCCCGGATTTTGTGACGGTGAACTTACCCAATGGATCGCCATCAAAAATATCCATGCCTGCCGATATGACCAGAAACTCAGCGCCATAAACGCTTATCATGCTTAGGGCTTCGCGGAGCGTATCAAGGTAACTGATGCTATCCGTTCCTTTTGGCAGTGGATAATTGCGGTGAAATCCAAGCCCCGCTCCGGCCCCGGATTCATCCACATAGCCACAAAAATAGGGATATTCTTGATCCGGATCGGCATGGATCGAGATGGTCAGCACGTCGGGGCGCTCGTAGAAAATATCCTGTGTACCATTTCCGGCGTGATAATCGATATCCAGGATGGCTGTCCGTCCCTGTTTCGACAGCCAGTTGGCAGCCACGGCGGCGTTATTAATGTAACAGTAGCCGGCGCAGCTGCTTTTGCCGGCGTGATGCCCGGGCGGGCGGCAGAGCGCAAAACTGGTTTTTTGGCCAGATAGAATCGCTCTTGCCCCGCTGATGGCGCAGTTGGCCGAATCCAGGGCCGCTTTATAAGTGCCAGCTGTGATCGGCGCGGATAGGTCATTCATATAGTAGCCTGCCCGCCCTAGCAGCGATTCCGGTTTGTGGCGCCAATTTCCGGACGGGAAAATGGCTGGAAGCAGGGCTGATTTTTCTTGTTGGGTTTCTGTTTCAACTTCCAGCCATTCAGTGTATGCAGTTTGCAGGAATTCGATATAACCGGTGTCATGAACTGCCAGAATGGGTTCCAGCCCGAAATCATGCGGGGCCTGAATCTTGGCCCAGCTGGTTTGCTGCAGTGCGGCCAAGATCCGCACTGCACGTTCTGGCACTTCAAAATTGGCGACTTTTTCACCACCCTCAAAGATTTCGAAGGGTGGGTCGTGTTGTAAATGAGAATCGGAGTAAAAAACATCCATGGTCAGCTCTCCAGGGTACACTAATTTCGGCAAAGATAATTCCTATTGGAAGAAAGCGCAAGGGCAGGAAAATATCTATTGGTCTGAAAGCCGGGTGATAAAGGGTTTAAAATTGGTTTTCCCTGAACTTGTGCTGGAAAATTGTGACAATAATAGAGTCCTTACAAATCCACAACAATCCAAAAGATCAATTCGGGTTTTTCTTGACGTTTCTTTAACATGGGAGTATATTCACTGAGCAAATTAAACCCTCGTTAGGCCAGGCGGCTGCAAGGTACACAAGCCATTGCCCTGAAACGTCCAAAGACGCTAAAGGGTAGACCAGGTGAAGTCGGATTAAGGCTTCGCTCAAAGTGGCTGGGAAGAGTTACTTCCTTACGACGCGCAGTGCCAAAGCTAAACCAGGAGGCGGAAATGCGCGTTTTTGTATGCGTGTAATTTCTTCCTCCTGTTAGATTGACGGGAGGTTTTATTTTGCCGCCGCGCTTGGTTTCCCCAAATTTGCCGCGCGGATGAGAAGGAGGTGTGCGCATGGACGCTGATAGTTCTAGTCCCAGCCCAATGTTGTTCTGGCGAAGTGGTTCGACCTTTGCTCAGGCTTACATTCGTACTATCCTTCGATTTGTATTGGCGTAACTTAGACGCCATTTTCAGCAAAAATGAGGGTAGTGATTGTAAACCTCGTAAAGACCGCCTCACCGCCAACGCGCAGGCGGTTTTTTGATTGCCATCGTGATGAGTTTGTCTAAAAAATGTTTGGTTGGCGGCAGTCTGATGGCCGTGTGAACAAAACAGTCAGCACCGGGATCGATACCCGGTTGTCATTGGGAGATTTTCCCACGCATAGGAGGTAGTTATGGCCTTTCTAAGTGAAATTCTTGATCGTACGATCACAGATCTTGACGGCAATTATGTCGGAAAGTTGGATGATCTGATCGCGCGTGAAAGTTCTGCCTTTCCGCATCCGGTTATTGAAGCGTTGGTGATCATTAATCGTCGCGGCGAAAAGTTGTCCGTTCCTTATTCGACGGTTATGTCGCTTTTCGCTCCGGCAATTCCACTTAAGTGTCACGTGGAAGATATACCTATTTACGGAATGAATGAGGACGACGTTTATCTTTCACGAGATGTGCTTGATAAGCAAATTATTGACACAGATGGCGCCCGGGTGGTGCGGGTGAATGATCTGGAATTAGTTCGAGTGAGTAACACGTTGTATGTAAGCAATGTGGATGTTGGTTTGATGGGTATTTTGCGTCGGGTGGGACTCGAACGCGCCACCCAATCGATTGCATCCGGGTTGCGTATTCCACTACGCGATAACTTTATTTCCTGGGATAACGTGGAACTGTTGCATCACGATCAGTTTATGCGCTTGCGAGTCCCGGCGGGGAGTCTCGCAGATTTGCATCCTGCTGATCTGGCGGAAATTCTCAGCGACTTGAACAAACTGGAATCTGGCCAATTCCTCGAATCGATGAATGTTGAGCAAGTGGCTGATGCGCTTGAGCAGGTCGAGACTGAGTTTCAGGCAAGTCTGCTTGAAGATATGGACGATGAGCGCGCGGCAGACGTTTTGGAAGAAATGGAACCGGATGAAGCTGCGGACTTGCTGGCCGAAATTCCACTAGAACGCAGCCGCCGGCTGGTCTCATTAATGGAAAAAGAAGAAGCAGATGATGTGCGTCACTTGCTGACTTTTCCAGAAGATTCCGCTGGTGGCATCATGACCACCGATTATGCAGTGGTTCCCCCGAATGTAACTGCCGAACAGGCCATCAAACTGCTGCGCGAAACTGCCTCGGATATTGACACGGTTCTTTATGTTTATGTAACTGACCCGGAAAATCACTTGATCGGTGTGTTTTCACTGACTGATTTGATCTTTGCTGAGCCCAGTACCCTGGTAAGTGATTTTATGGATGATCGTGTCAAAAAGGTTTTGGCGCTTGATGACCAGGATGAAGTCGCCCAGATTATTACGAAATATGATTTATTGGCTGTCCCGGTGGTGGATCAGCAGAATGTAATTCAAGGAATTGTTACTGCTGATGATGCACTTGACAAGATCATTCCAACTGCCTGGAAGAAGCGTCTCCCGCGTTTCTACCGTTAAGATGATGGGAGGCTAAAAATGAAAACTGAACTCTTTGTGAACAACAACCGGAACTTTTTTTCTGGTTTGTGGAAAAAGGTTTTGTTGTTCCTGTCTGTATTCGGCCCGGCAACGATCACTGCCATGGCTGATAATGACGCTGGTGGCGTGGCGACGTATTCGATAGCCGGTGCAAAACTTGGTTACCCGATCCTGTTCCTGCTGCCCATCATCACACTTTTGCTGGCCATCACCCAGGAAATGGGAATGCGCCTTACTATTATTACCCGCCGGGGTCTGGCGGACTTGATCCGCGAAAAATATGGTGTGCGCGCTGCCTTGTTTATGTTCGGTGCTTTGCTGATTGCCAATATCGGCACACTGGTGACAGAACTTTCCGCCGTCAAGACGACCAGTGCCATGTTCAATATTTCGCCAGTTCCAGCCGTGATCGCAATTGTGCTGGTCTCTTTTGTGGTGATCACACGTGGCAATTACAAGCTTACCCAGAACATCATGCTCGTGGCTTGTTTGTTCTTTTTGGCTTATATATTTTCGGCTTTTAAGGCCAAGCCGGATTGGGGTTTGGCTACCAGCAACCTGATTTTTCCGCATGGTGTTGATTTTACGCAAAGCTACATGCGTGATTTTCTAATTATTGGCATGGGTGTGCTTGGGACAACGATTACACCATGGGGCCAATTTTTTATCAGCAGCTTTGCGTCTGACAAGAAAATCGAAAAAGGAAAAGTGGGTCTTTCCCAAATTGAAACTTATTGGGGCGCGTTTCTGACTGATTTTTTTTCATTCTTCATGATCGTTGCGACTGCCGCAACCCTCTACGTTAACAAGATCACGCTCGTATCTGGTGAACAGGCGGCCATGGCTATCCAGCCCTTCGCAGGTAAATTAGCCGGGATGCTGTTTGCATTTGGTATTTTGAATGCAGGCTTTATGGGCTTGGTGGTTGTGTCGCTCTCTACCGCTTATGCTTTCGCCGAGTTTTTTGGTGTTTCTGGCAGCCTTGATGATTCTTTCAAACAGAGCAAAACCTTTTATATTCTTTACGGGGTCCAGCTTTTGGTAGCTATGCTGATCGCGATTTTTTCCAAAGTGTCACTCTTCCAAATCGCAGTCATCACCCAAATCATCAATGCAGTGGCATTACCATTGGTATTCTTTTTTCTGATCAGACTCACCAGTGACCCAGGTCTGATGGGCGAATATGTAAATAATACTTTTCAGAAGTGGTTTGCCATTATCTGTTCAATCATCATTGTGATCGCTTCCATATTTACGGTGGCATCGATATTTTTCTAGCCAAAACAGATGCCAGGCAAATAGGAAGGGCTTGGTTTAAAAATACAGACCGCAAGAAAAACTGGCGGTCTGTATTTTTATTAAACCTGAAGCATGGATAAGGGTCTCGCTGGATTGGATCTTGCTTGCATGCCCAGCTCTGTTTTGATCGGTCAGCCTGCTTTTTGGATAAATTCTGCCAGGTCTTTTTTTAGTTGTTCAAGGGCAGGTGTGTGGATATACATCATGTGCCCGGCTTCGTAGTAAGTCATTGTGATGTTATTGCGCAGGCTTTCATCCAGCCCAAGGTGGTTGAATGTGTATTCACTGGCGAAATAAGGGGTTGCCAGGTCGTAATAGCCACTGGCCAGGAATATCTTAAGGTGTGGATTCGTACTCATGGCCTGGCGTAACGTTTCGGCAACGTAAACAAATTGATTTTCATGCTCAGCGTACGACCAGGGCCAGACCTTTCCGTTCAAAATTTCGTATGGAATATCTTTTTCAAAATTTAATTCGCGCCGGATGTAGTCATAAAATGCGGCAGTGTAGGGCCCGATGATATTGGTATAAGACGGATCATTCTGGGTACCATCTGCCAGGGTGTCAGGATCAATCCCCAAAAAGCGGCTGTCCAAACGGCCTACAACCCGTGAGCGTGTGCGAAGCAATTCTTTGAAAAAACGAAAATCTGGGACTCTCAGGTTGGAGCGTTCGATGTATGCTGGGGCAAGCCCGGTATAGCGCGCCAGTTTTTCAACAATATTTAGACGTTCGCTGCGCGGTAGGGCTGTGCCTTTCATCAACGCTGGCGCATATTCGTTGATTGCAAAATTCTCTACTTCGGTCAGCAGCTTTTGCAAAGGCCGGCGGATGCGCAAAGCATCATGATACCAGGCTGTGGCGGCATAGCTTGGCAGAAACAATACATACGGCAGTTCATTCCCGGGAGCAAAATCAATCGTCTGGAAGTTAAGTACCGCCGAGATAAGCATAATCCCATTCAGATACAGACCATGCCTTTCTTGCAGATAACCCGATAACCCGCTGGCGCGGGTGGTACCGTAACTTTCACCGATTAGAAATTTGGGAGAGAGCCAGCGATTGTACCGGGTAGTGTAGAGCCGGATAAAATCGCCAACACTCTCAATATCTTTTTTGAAGCCGTGGAAATCCTTGGCTTTTTGGCCTTCAACCGGACGACTGTAACCAGTGCTGACCGGATCGATAAATACCAGGTCGGTCTGATCGAGCAAAGAGAATTCATTATCAGCCAGTTGGTAGGGTGGTTTGGGTAAGTTGCCGTCGAATTCCATCAGGACGCGGCGTGGCCCAAGTACGCCCAGGTGCAGCCAAACCGAAGATGACCCGGGGCCTCCGTTAAAAGAAAAAGTCAGAGGGCGCCTGGCCGGATCTTCAATACCGTCTTTTGAATAGGCCACAAAGAAAAATTCGGCTTTGGGTTGTCCGGCTTCAAAATCTTTTTCGCGGTCGGGAGTCTCTTCTCGCAGTACGATCGTTCCGGTGGTGACCGTATATTCAATCGTATTACCATCTATGCTGATCGTGTGCTTGCTTTCCACAAGGTGATCGCTTGCGACCGGTTTTTCGGGTTTGGTCTCAGTCTTTGAATCTGGTTTCGTCTCGTCAGCCATATTTTCTCCTTGATATACCTGGCCCGGTTGTCATTACGGGGGGTATTCTGCCGAATTGCCATTTTTTTGGACGACTATTTTCTTAGCCCGCATGTAACCATCCTGCAGAGTGCCGCTGATGGTGACATCGGA
Organism: Chloroflexota bacterium; assembly: GCA_026390035.1. Classification (GTDB taxonomy): domain Bacteria; phylum Chloroflexota; class Anaerolineae; order Anaerolineales; family Villigracilaceae; genus UBA5195. The sequence goes on along the minus strand of JAPLGT010000093.1, from coordinate 55,695 downwards.
TGCATTGGGGAAAAACTTTGGGGCGGTCTCACCTGGCATGATTACCAGGGTGTTTTTTTCACCCACCAGGAAAAATACCAGCCGGGCCTGTTCCATCTTGCCATAACCAAGCTTTGCAGTGCCGGGTTCGCCATCATTTGCGTCATACCAACGAGGGTAGATCGCGCGTCCGCGCAGAATGGTTTCGCCCGTCGCAGTTTGACCTGTTTGGACCAGGGTCTGCAGGTTGGTGCTTGGATACATTTTCGGAAATAATAATTCTGTCAGTGGGATGCTTGAGGCGCTCAGCAGGATCAGGATGGCCGTCAATCCAAGTTTTCTCCAGGGAGTTGGAAGATGGTCTATCCCAAATGTTTCCAAACCCTGGGTGGAAGATTTTTCACTCGAAATATTTCCATTTAATACCAGGCTGCTGAGCGTCAGCAGCCCGAGGAAATGATAAAGATAGATTGCCCAATCCACGGGTACCAGAAAACGATCACCCGAGCTGAGGAAGAGCGCTGTCCAGGCATTGTAGACCAAACTGAGCGCAAGTGGTAACAAACCGAGCAGTCCGTTTTTTTGGACTGCAGCTGCCAGGCCAGTCCCGAAAAGCAGGAGATACAGGCCAATGATGGGAATTTGAGCCGAAGTTGGTTGGCTGTTCCAGGTCTGCCAGAAAGCGCGGCTGGGCCAGATCAGCTCTGTGGGGCTATCTAGCTGGTCGCGCAGCGGAAAGACCAGCAGATTTCCAATTTCATTATTAAAAAAATGATTAACCGCTGAACCAAGGATCCGGCCAGGGTCCGCGCGCAAGCTGGCCAGGGCTAAACCGCCCATACGGCTGGAATATTGAGCGTCGCCCTCAGCGGGTAGGCGTGGAATCAGGCTGTTGCCATTATCGCCGCCCCAGCGCCGGGCAAGCACCATGGTTTGCGAAATTGGGTTGTCTAACACGATTCCACCTGTGGCTCGGTAATTCCGTGCCAACCATGGAAATAAAGCCAGCGCCACACCCAGCAGCATTAGTGCGGACCCCGCCAGCCACTTTTTGCGGCTCCTGACCACGAAAAAACCGATCGGAATGACAACTGCCAGTAAGACAGCGCTTTGCAGTCTGATTAGCGAGCTCAGCCCTATCAGCCCGCCTGCCAGCAAAGCGTGCCAGAGCGGTTTGGGTTGGCGCATCCAACGAATGACCAGCAGTGTAAAAATACAGATCAACAAGGCAGCCGGGATCTCTGAAAAGAAAAGCTTCGTGTAGGTGTAATTTAACGCGAATGGCGCAGCGAAGTTTGTGGTCAGGTCGCGGAAGGTTGCCAGCAAGGCCAGCCCTAATCCAAACGGGCGCCCGGCCAGCTCCTTGCCGAGCAGATAAAGCACCACTGGAAAAGCTGCCAATACCAGGGTCTGAAGCAGAATTACCTGGGTGTAATCTTGCCCGGCTAGGGCATGCAGCCAGGTGATAAAACTGATATACAATGGGCGCGTGGGCACATCCGGCCACATGAAACCATTACCAACAAGGGCAGATTGGGCATACTGAGCGTAGATCAACGCATCTGAGAAAGGATAAATCTCAAAGTTAGGCGCGCGGGGTGGGGTAGCGAAAAAGCCAGGATTGACAGGTTGAGATATCCACAGAATGCAAGTAAAAATATAGATACTCAGACTTGTGAAGCGATCTTTTTTAAACCACCCCCAGCGTTTTTCCATACTCAAGAAGATCAGGCTGGCGAATAAAGCCAGGATGATTTGCCATTCGAGCAGTGGTGTGCCGGGTTCGCCCCAGGATCCGTCGTTGTAGCGGCTAATACCCAGTTTTGTGGTGATAATAAAGGTCACCACCGCTGCCAGGCCGAAGAGCGCCAGGATTGACAGACGTAAAAATTCCCTTGTTTCGGTCCTGGAAGTGCGGAAATCCTGGTTTTCTGCAGCCAGAAAAATAACCAATTCAAGTGCGGAAAGTGTCAGCCAGGCGGCCAGCGGTGCCAGGCGCCCGGCATAGGCGCTATAAATGTAATCGGATGTATTCCCGAGTGCTCTTAGTACGAAAATTGCTACAGGGGCAGCCAGGCTAATTATGATTGCAATTGCGTAAAGCAACTTGGGAAAATGAATTTTTTCAAAAAAGGCGGAGTGGAATTCAAGCCAATATAAACCAGCAGAAAGGCCAGTCAGAGCAAACATGAACCCCATTAACGCCAATCTTGAAGCTGAGTAGCCCAGCAGAAGGCCGTTCTCAGTATTCGTTGGCAAAATTATCAGCCAGGTAAGCCCGGCGAGTCCCTGCAGAGCCCACAAAATAAATATTACAGAGATGCGTTTCATGGCTTCTATTCGGGATTGAGAGTGGTTGGGCTGAAATGATGTCCGGCGGCGATCAGAGCTGCGCAGGCCGATAACAGCCGCTCATTTTTTACAAGAATGTAATCAGTATCATAAGTGGATAAGGCGAAAATACTGATGCCTGCTTCTGATAGCGTGGCAGCGATGCCAGCCAGGATGCCGGTCAGTGAAAAGTCTAGCTGTCCAGCAACTTTGAGCGCGCGCCAACCATGTTCAGTTTTATTCGCATCGATTTTGACATTCTCTGGCACAAGGATGGAAATTTCATCGTGTGTGCTCGTGATACTGTAAAATGCGCAGTCAAAGACCGTCTTCGGGATGGCGACGCCAGGTTTCAAGTGATGAAGGTTGAAGGACTCGTTTAGTATGATGAAGGTCAGGGCTTGCATGCGGCCTCACACGACAAAGGTAAAGGCAATCATATCATAAGAAAACCCCGGCCTGCCGGGCTCACCTGCCTGTTCTGGGAATAATCTGATGGCATGATAGGCATCTCTGGACGCTTTGTAAAAGCTGGAATATGGCTTGCCGCAACCAACCAGCCGGGTTGGCACGCTGGAACAGCTGAAGCATGTCCAATCAGGTCTCAGCCGATCTGCTTGAGAGCCATTTGGTATTTCTCGAAATATTTTCAGAATCCATTGACCACAACCAGTAAACACGCTACAATCTTCCCGCTATGTTTGAGAATCTAACCAATCGTCTTACCCAGGTTTTTGATAATTTACGCAAGCGCGGCAAGCTTTCCGAAGCTGATGTGGATGTTGCCATGCGTGAAGTCCGTTTGGCGTTGCTAGAAGCCGATGTCCACTATACTGTGGTCAAGAGTTTTATTGCCAGAGTTCGCGAGCGCGCCATTGGTGCGGAAGTTTCCAAAGCTCTCAATCCTGGTCAGCAAATCATCAAAATCGTCAATGAAGAGCTAATCGCCACTCTGGGCGAACCTGCACCACTCAATCTGACTGGCGGAAAACCGCGCGTTATTTTGATGGTTGGTTTGCAAGGATCCGGTAAAACTACACATACCGGTAAATTGGCCAAGTTACTACGCTCCAAAGGCGAACGTGTCATGCTTGTGGCGGGTGATCCTTACCGTCCGGCGGCCATCCAGCAGTTGCAGCAACTGGGCGAGCGTGTCGATGTGCCCGTGATTGTGGATACGAGTAAAAAACCACCTGAATTGGCGGCCTACGCGTTGGATCAGGCTCAAAAAGGTGGCTACTCGGTCATGATCGTCGATACTGCCGGCCGTTCCCAGCTAGACGATGCCCTGATGACCGAATTGAAGGCCATCGAGAAGAAAATCCAGCCGGTGGAAGTTCTACTGGTTGTGGATGCCATGATCGGTCAGGAAGCGCTGCATGTTGCCGAAGGTTTCCGCGATACTGTTGCCATAACTGGCCTGATCTTGACCAAGATGGATGGTGATGCGCGCGGTGGCGCGGCGATCTCCATTCGGTCTGTCACAGGCGTGCCGATTAAGTTCCTGGGTACCGGCGAAAAGTTGGATGCCCTTGAAGTCTACGATCCCGCCCGTATGTCCTCGCGTATCCTGGGGATGGGCGACATGATTGGCCTGATCGAAAAGGCTGAAGCCGCATTTGATGCGAAGACTGCTCAAAAGCAGGCCGAGAAAATGATGAAGGGCCAGCTTGATCTGGAAGATTGGCTCGACCAGATGCGTCAGATGCGCAAAATGGGACCGATCAGTCAGATTTTGGAAATGCTGCCCGGGCAGTTGGGGCAGGCGGCCAAATCCATTGATCCACGTGATGTGGATAAGAACTTTAAACAAATCGAGGCCATTATCAGTTCAATGACACGCCAGGAGCGCCGTGATCCTGAGATTCTGAATGCCTCGCGCCGCCGGCGGATTGCCAAAGGCTCTGGCCATGAAGTTCAGGATGTCAACCGGCTGATGAAGCAGTTCCGTGAGACCCAAAAACTGATGAAAACGCTGCAAAAAACGGGGATGAAAGGTTTGCCGAAACTATTCGGCTAGATTCCCTTCATATAATGTAGTTTTTCAGGTAGAATAGCTATTCGGGCATTTCAGCCTGGCGGGGAGCACTTCCTTTCGTGCCCACCTCACCCTTCCGTGCTGACGCCAACCATCGGAGGGTATGTACCTCGGCCACAATCAGTGGCCTCAGTCATACTCATCAAATCTAATTAGTTAAGGAGTAAGTAAATTCCATGGTTCGCATTCGTTTACGTCGTGTCGGTCTTAAGAACCAACCATCCTATCGTATTGTTATTCAAGACTCAGAAAAACCCCGCGATGGGCGTTTCCTTGAGATCGTCGGTTTCTACAATCCCCGCACTGAGCCCGGCACCCTGACCATTGATGAAGCTCGTGTCTTTGACTGGATGAGCAATGGCGCCAAGCCGACTGAGTCTGTGGCTCAGTTGTTCAGGACCACCGGTACTGCTGATCGTTTTGCCCGTTTGAAGAAGGGCGAGGCAGTTGAAACATTGATCGCAGAAGGCAAGGCGGCTGAACTTAAACGTGCCGCTCCCGCCAATACTAGCAAACTGTAATTCGTACGATCCCGAGTGCCCGCCTTGCTTTCTGGCAAGGTCGGGTACCCGGGACCGATATGATCTTTGAGCTTGTTTTTTGTGCTGGATAATATCCAGCACGAGAGGAGCAAATGAAAGCCCTCACTGAGTTTATTGCGAAGGCGCTAGTAGAAAATCCTGATCAAGTTGAAGTTTTACAATCTCGTCAGGGCAACCGCATGCGGTTGGAGCTGAAGGTGTCGAAAGATGACATGGGACGCGTGATCGGAAAAAGCGGACGTGTAGCCAATGCTATTCGGGTGCTCCTGCGGGTTGCTGCAGAGCGCGAAGGACAGCAGGTTACGCTCGACGTAATGGAGCCATGATGTCCACTTCGAATGCGCCAGTCAATGCTGGCATCCCAGGCTCGCCCTCTGCTGGCGAGCCTGTCGTCTATCTGGCAGTTGGTACTCTGCGTCGCTCTCATGGTATACGCGGAGATATTCTGATGGATGTGATGACTGATTTTCCTGATCGGCTGAAACCAGGTAGTTATCTCTATATGGGAGATAAAAAACAGCCAATGAAAATTACCCGCCGCCGTTCTCATAATGACGGGCTGATTCTTGGTTTTGAAGGTATAAATAATGCCGAACAGACAGCAAAATATCGCGCCCAGACGGTTTACGTCCCGGCCCAAGATCGCCCGCCACTGCCGGAAGGTGAATATTATCATCACCAGGTGTTGGGAATGACTGTTGTAGATGAAGCCGGCAAGGTCCTGGGTCTCCTTTCTGAGATCATCGAAACCGGTGCGAACGATGTGTATGTGGTTACCAATCCAGACGGGCCGATCCGCGAGGTTTTGATCCCGGCGCTCAAGCAAGTTCTTTTGGATATTAATTTGGAAACAAAGATCATGCGTGTTCATTTATTGCCGGGGCTGGTTGACGATGTTGACAATAATGAGAGCGATGAATAGACAGAGTTAATTTGTTGATCTGAATCCACATGGAAGATAAACGTTATTGGGTTGGTTTTACGTTGGTCAAAGGCATTGGGGCAGTGCGTTTACAGACTCTCATAGATCACTTCGGTGATGTTGGGACTGCCTGGAACGCATCGCCCTTTGACCTGGTTGCGGCTGGAATTGGTCCAAAATTGGCCGAACGCGTCATCCAGGTACGAAATAAAGTAAACCTTGATGAGTACATGGCCCAGGCGGAAAATAACTCAATCAAAATACTCACCTGGAATGATGCTGAATACCCGGCTCATCTGAAAGAGATCGACCAACCCCCACCTGTAATTTACATGCGTGGTGATGTGACCCAAGAAGACAGCTGGGCTGTTGGCATTGTTGGCACTCGCGCAGTTACACCATATGGCCGGCAGGTGACCGAAGAACTGGCAACTGTCCTTGCTCAAAATGGTGTCACAATCGTCAGTGGGTTGGCGCGTGGTGTCGATGCGGTTGCCCATCATGCCGCTTTGAAGGCCGGAGGCCGGACCCTGGCTGTCCTGGGCTCAGGGGTGGATAAAATCTATCCTCCCGAGCATCGTCAGCTGGCGGAGAAAATCTTTCAGCATGGTGCTGTCATCAGCGATTATCCCCCGGGTACACCACCCGAAAGTGCAAACTTCCCACCTCGAAATCGTATCATCAGCGGGTTATCGATGGCTGTTGTAGTAGTAGAAGCGGGGGAAATCAGTGGCGCACTAATTACGGCGCAATTTGCTGCTGATCAGGGACGCGATGTTTTTGCTGTGCCAGGACCGGTGTACGCTCCGCAAAGCAAAGGTACCAACCGATTAATCGCAAATGGAGCCCGGATTTTACTTCAGCCGGCCGATATGCTTGAAGCACTCGATTTGACCCGTAACGTTGAGCGTCGCGAAGTTCGCCGTGTTGTGCCGTCAGATGCCACCGAAGCAGCCTTGCTGGGTTATCTGGGCGCACAGCCTGTGCATGTGGATGAAATTCGCAACCAATTGAGTTTACCAATTGAAAAAATATCTGCCGCCCTGACGATGATGGAACTTAAAGGCATGGTTCGTCAGGTGGGTGGTATGAATTATGTGGCAGTCAGAGATGATCCCGCGGAATATAATTCGGGATGAATTGTTCTGTTGCGCCATCTTCTTATTCATTACCGACGATCAAAATCAGCCCAGGCGCTGATAATATCTTATTTATGCGCACGGTAAATTTTTAGTTTTCGACCCGGCCACGATTCAAATACAGGAAATTTATGGACCATACTTATGCAGTCATCATGGCGGGCGGTGGAGGTACGCGTCTTTGGCCGATATCTCGTGTTGAGCGGCCCAAGCAGCTCTTACCTCTGATCGGAGAAGAGACTCTCTTTCAGGGCACAATCCAACGCCTGGAAGGAATTTTTCCTCCGGAGCGCATCCTTGTGGTTACGGTAGCCGGCCAGGCTCCCGAAATGCAGCTGCAGGCTCCACAAATACCGGTTGAAAATTTCCTGATTGAACCAGCTCCGCGCGGTACCGCCTCCGTGGTTGGGTTGGCTGCCGCGGTCATCCAAAAACGTGACCCTGAAGCAGTCATGGTGGTCCTGCCATCTGATCATTACATCCGAAACCGCGATCTGTTTGAATACCTGTTACGGGCTGCTGTGGATGTAGCACAATCAGGTTACCTGGTTACTTTGGGGATAACCCCGACGTATCCTTCGACCGCCTATGGGTATATTCAACAAGGAACTCCGGTGGCAGGAGGGTTTAAATACCCAACCTATAATGTGATCCGATTCAAGGAAAAACCGGATGACGCAAATGCCCAACAAATGTTGCGCATGGGTGGTCATTCATGGAACAGTGGTATGTTTGTCTGGACGGTTGCACGAATCCTGCGCGAGTTCCAGCTTCAGATGCCTGAACTTTCTGCAGCGTTGGAAAACATTGTCGAAACCCTCGGCTCTCCACAGGCTGATGCAACCATTGCATCTGTCTGGCCGGATCTAAAAATCGAAACAATTGATTACGGCGTCATGGAAAAGGCTGAAAAAGTGGCTATCCTTCCGGCAGGTGGGCTGGGTTGGAGCGATGTTGGTTCATGGGATTCTCTTTTTGAAGTATTATTACCAGACATGAACGGAAATATTGGCGTCAATAGTCATCACCTGGCACTTGAAACAAATAATACACTGGTTTATGGTGCCTTTGGAAATGATCGTCTGGTTGTCACGATAGGTGTGGACGACATGGTTGTTGTCGATACCGGTGAGGTTTTGCTTATATGCAAATCGGAGCAATCACAGAAGGTGCGTGATGTCGTGGCGCATCTAAAAAAACACCACCAGGACCGTTACCTGTAGTTTTTTTATTTGGCAGAGTTAGTCACTTATAGCATGGTCCGGATGGTAAGAGCGCGGGCTTAGCACTTTGGAGGTTTGATGGAAGCTTATTGTATGAAATGCAAGACGAAGCGCGAAATGAATGAGCCGCAGGCCACATTTAATAAATCAGGCGCACCGGTTACACGCGGGATCTGTCCTGAATGTGGTACTGCCCTGTACCGCACCGGACGTACAGATGCGCATGTTGGGCTGGTAGCCCCCAAAGTTGAAAAAGCCGAGCCCAAACGTGTCGGGAAATTGGTTATTGTTGAATCACCCGCAAAAGCCAAGACTGTCGGGCGCTTTTTGGGAAAAGGTTATACAGTGCGTGCATCTGTTGGGCACGTTCGCGATTTGCTGCGTTCCCAGCTTTCTGTGGATGTTGACAATGGCTTTTTGCCGAAATACAGGGTTCCAAACGAGAAAAAACCGGTTGTAAAAGAACTCAAACTGCTGGCTAAATCGCACTCAGAAATTTATCTGGCAACCGATCCTGACCGGGAAGGTGAGGCAATTTCATGGCATCTCTCTGAAGCTCTGGAAATTGATCCCAAACGTACCAACCGGGTTACTTTCCACGAAATTACCGCTCCTGCCATCAAGGAGGCGTTTAGCCATTCCCGCCCTATTGATATGAATCTGGTCAATGCCCAGCAAGCCAGGCGTGTTCTTGATCGTTTGGTTGGCTATTCGATCAGCCCAATTCTGTGGGAAAAAGTTCGCGGACGGCTTTCGGCTGGCCGAGTTCAATCAGTGGCGCTTCGTATCATTGTGGAGCGTGAGGCTGAGATCAATGAATTTATTGCCCAGGAATATTGGACAATTGCAGCGGAGTTTAAACCTCAGGGTGCCAAAGCTAAATCTGCATTTATTGCCAAACTCGCCCGGATTGATGACAAAGATTTTGAGTTGGATATCGAAGAAGATGTATTGCCAATCCTGGCGGATCTCGAGAAAATTTCTTACAGCGTAAGTAAGGTAAAAAGAGGCGAGCGCCGGCGCAAACCTGCGGCTCCTTTTATTACATCCACACTCCAGCAGGAAGCCTCCCGGCGGTTAGGTTTTACGGCAAAGCGCACCATGGCCTTGGCCCAGGGCCTTTACGAAGGTATTGACGTCGGCGATGGTGGGGCGACGGGTTTGATTACCTATATGCGTACTGATTCGACCAATATTTCGGATATTGCTCGGGATGAAGCTCGCCAGTATATTACTGGTCGCTATGGAAATGATTATTTACCTGCCCAGGCGCCCGAATACAAGACTCGCGCAGTAGGTGCGCAGGAAGCGCATGAGGCCATTCGGCCTACCTCTGTTTTGCGCGACCCTGAAAAAGTTAAGGCGTATCTTGAACCTGCCATGTTCAAACTTTACCAGCTCATCTGGCAGAGATTTGTTTCTTCACAAATGGAATCAGCTGTTTATGACACTCTCTCGGTTGAGGTAACCGGCACTGCCCAGCACGAATATGTCTTCCGCGCGGCTGGCTCAGCGGTGAAATTCCCTGGCTTTCTGGTCGTTTACGAAGAGACCCGCGACGAGGATGCCAAACCTGTTGAGGGTGAAGGCGAAGAAAATGTGCGTATCCCGGTGGATATTGCTGAAGGCCAGTTGCAGGAGTTGATTCGCCTGATCCCTGAGCAGCACTATACCCAGCCGCCACCCCGGTTTTCAGAAGCGTCACTGGTGCAAGCCCTCGAAGCGCACGGCATTGGTCGCCCATCTACCTATGCACCTATCATGTCGACGATACAGGAACGCGGCTATGTTGTCCGCGTGGACAAGCGCCTGGAACCGACTGAAACAGGTGTGTTGGTTAATGAGATGATGGTTCAATACTTTTCTGAAATTGTAGATATGAATTTCACGGTAAGTATGGAAGATAATCTCGATAAGATTGCAGACGGGCAGGCGGATTGGGTCAAGGTGATAGAAGCTTTTTATCAACCATTTGCCATCCAGGTTCAAAAAGCCCAGGCCGAGATGCCTGTTACAAAATCTGGCCCCGAGCCGATTGGCCGAGTTTGTCCGGAATGTGGCAAAGATTTAGTGATACGATTTGGCCGGTACGGTAAATTCATATCTTGCGCCGGTTTCCCAGATTGTCGCCACACTGAACCCTGGCTGGAAAAAATTGGCGTTGAATGCCCCAAAGATCATGGTGATATTGTTGAGCGCAAGACCCGCAAAGGTCGCGTCTTTTTTGGCTGTGGCAACTATCCAGCCTGCGAATTTACATCCTGGAAGCGCCCATTGTCTCAGCCCTGCCCGAATTGCAATGGGTTGTTGGTCATTGCCAACAAGCGCGAAGTAACCTGTATAAGCTGTTCTGAAACCTTCTTGCTCGAAAAAATCATGCCAGAAGCGGTAGAATAGGTTTTTGGGTACAAAAATAATAACGCGTGTAGTAAAATTCTTGTATAATAGGTAAAACGTTCGTTCTGTGATAGGAGCGCAAGATGAATTTCCAAGACATATTAAAACGACCTGTAGTTGTTGGTGTTTTTGCCCTTGTCCTGGGTTTGGTACTTGGATTGGTTTGGGGCTGGGGTATTTCTCCGGTGGAATGGTATGATGCGCCGGTTAATCTCCTGCGTTCAGACTTGCAGGATGAATATCTGCGTATGTCGATAGATTCTTTTCGCGTAAATGCTGACGAGAATCTGGCCATCAAACGTTTTACAGACCTGGGAGAAAATGCGCCGGATCTACTTCAGAAGATCAAAGCCAATCCTGGAAAACTGGACCCGAACTTTGTGGTTACATACGAGCAGATGCTCACTCGTAAGAAAGCATTAAATTCAACAGCCGAAAAACCATCTGCAGGTACTACTCCTACTACTGCTGCTGGCGGTTCTTCCTTAATTGTGAGTATTGCAATCATCCTGGGCGGGCTATTGGCCGTTGCGGGTGTTGGGGCTGCCGCTTTCTTCCTTTTACGAGGCGGGCGGCGCAGCGGGCAGATCACACCTGCTCAGCAAGCTGCGGATTTCGCGCGAGCTACCGAGAGGACAGATTATGTTGCCAAGGGTGAGGCTCCACCGGTTGCCCATTATGTTACAACCTATGTGATCGGTGATGATTTATTCGATGACTCATTCAGCATTGATTCGCCTTCCGGTGAATTCTTGGGTGAATGTGGTGTCGGTATTTCCGAGACCATTGGCGTTGGTGATCCCAAAAAGGTAACTGCTTTTGAAGTCTGGATGTTTGATAAAAATGATATCCAAACTGTCACCAAAGTTATGATGAGCCCACATGCTTTTAATGATGTCGGATTCCGCTCAAAACTGGAAGCCAAAGGTGAGTTGATTGCCGTTGAGCCCCAGAAGCAGATCGTGCTTGAAACTCAGACTTTGCAAATGATTGCCACAGTTTCTGATATGCAGTTTGGGAAGGGCAGCTTGCCTGATGGCAGCTTCTTTGACCGCGTTACTCTTGAATTGGCGATCTGGTCTAAAAAATAGATTTGAACGTATAAAAAGACGGCAAAGAGTGCAACTTCACTCTTTGCCGTCTTTTTTATTTTTATCCACCCAGTGTAGTTGTCGTTTTCTGCGGATACGTTATTTTATGAAGGGCATAAATAATTGCTACCTGTAAAACCCATCGGTTCCAGTTACTATTAATTTTCGATATTTGCTCACGAGCTCTTCATTTCGGCACTTAGCCATCCTGGTTCTGCTGCTCGGGCGATTGAAAATCGATGGTTTGCCCCGTAAAATTTTTTCACTTGCGAGGTTAGCGCAGCACTATTGACGTTTATAAAGGATTCAAAGCTGTTTTATTCTTGAGACAACCGTTTTACAAATAAAAATCAGCTTCTACGTTATCAGAATAAAATAGGAAGTTGATTATTTTGTTTTCAGTTACTTATCTTCCGGGAGAGCGGCAAAAGTCTTATTTGTTTTCATATACCACCCCATTCCTGCCAGGGGATTTTTCCATCGATCCTGCATCATCTTCAATGCGGTTTTATGCGCTTCATCACCATTTGCGACCATTTCTTTTAAATGCTTATCTTCCGCTTTTATTACGTCATCAGCCGTATTCCCATGGAATTGGAGATCACATGGTCCACCCATTTGTTTGCATGTCATTGTTTTCATACACTGCCCTTCCTTTCAAGGGTGGGCCATTATATCATTTCTGTTTTAATGGCAGTTTTATCTCATAAATCCTTAATCTGAATACTTCTACTGCAAAGCGCAATTACTTTTCCTGTCCCATAATAGGATGCATCGCGAGCCTGCCGTTGATCACGCTCAAGGCGGCCTAGCTGACTATGGCGGACAGTTTAGGCTATGCTGGTCCTGTTTTCGGTGTACTCGGTTGAATGTATTCTGTTCTGATGGCTCCGTGTGGATGGAAAAACAGGCTGGGAGATGATAAGTTTCCCAGCCTGTCACAACCCGGACGGCAATTCACTTTTACTGGTCATTACACATCGAAAAAATAACTTGCAGGTTTTCCCCAGTCGGCACATCATTATGTTTTCAAAAAACCAAGTTATAAAATGCCGGAACAGTCGCTGCAAGATTCTCAAACGTGTACCAGAAGATTGCCCGCCGGTTTGTGATGTTTTATAATCAATATATGCCGGTCATTAACAACGTTACCCGATTTTTGGATGCAAAAAAGGTCAAATATACTGCTTACGAGACCCCAACTGAAAAGCTTGGGGCCTTGGAAACTGCGCGTATTATTCATGTCGCGCCTGAACAGGTTTTCAAAACAATTGTTGTGGTTCGTCTAAAACCTGGGAAACCGATCCTTGCTGTCATTCCTGGCCCTGGACAGGTGGATCTCAAGCTGGTGGCTGCCGCACTGGGCGAAAAAAAAGTTTATCTACCTACTGAGAAAGAAGCTGAAAAATTGACAGGCTTGCAAGCGGGTGGCATCTCGCCGTTGGCGCTGGTGAACAAAGGCTTTCAGGTGCTGATCGACATATCTGCTCAGAAATTCGCTGAGATCAATGTTTCAGGAGGTCAGCGTGGTTTGAATGTTGCCCTATCACCAGATGCGCTTGTGGAGCTTACCCGGGCTCGTTTCGCGAAAATTTCTACCCCCTGGGACGCACCACTTGATCAAATCTGATCCCGATCAATTGTGGATAGGTCTGCAAACCGTTGCCTTACTCTACTTTCGGTTTATTTATCAAACTCCAGGTTATTGAATAAATGTGGTGCTTCCACATAAATACCTCGCCCGGTGACCGCCACGCTTCCGTCTGGCAGGCGCATTTCGCTGCTCGTTAATATCTTGTGCGGACGGACTTCATCAATCCGCGCGTCGATTGCGATATTTTGTCCCAGTGGAATTGGTTTTTTATAATTAATTTCCAGATTTACTGCTACAACACTGTAGCCTGCCTGCCAGACAGCCGCCCCCATGGCTTCATCCAGTACTGCAGCCGATGCGCCTCCGTGCGCGTGAGCCGGGGGGCCCTGGTGGGCAGTCGTGAAAATCATTTCAGCATGGATCGTGCCATCCTCATTTTTATACCAGGTGACACCCACACTTTGCGGGTTTTGTGTTCCACACACGAAACAAGAACCATGTTCTGGAATTTTCTCCATATTATCTTTGCATCCTTGATGGGTATTCTCTGGGTGTCCCTGGTAATATTTACGAACATTTCAGGAAATTTATTTATTGGCCTACCACTCAGCCCGGCGTGTTTTCCCTTCAGCGCCGGTTGATTCATTATCCCAGGTTTATTATTGTCTGTTCCCTAAAAAATTTGCGATAGGCCCTGGTTTCTTCCAGGTTTTTGGCAAGCTGGGCTGCTGCGGCTTCGGCGGCTAACAAGTCTAGCTTGCCGCCACTGGTAAAGATCAGTTCTTCCGGACCTTGCTGTTCAAAGCTAACCTGCCCCTGCCTTGATAAACATTCCAACGCCAGGCGCACACTGATTACCTGATGGGCTGTTGCAGCCGCCAGGTCGGTCAGGCTGGTTTTTCCACCTTTTTTATTGATTGTAAATTTGACCAGGCCTGCCACTCTTTCCAACAAATCCTTGGGCTCATCGAAGGCCGGGTTAATTGCAAAGACAATGACCTGTTCAGGCTGTACGATTTCCAGCGCCAGTAATAATTCCTGCCGTGATGCGGGTGTTGTCCAAATGATCAGCGTTTTTGCTGGCCGAAGACCAAACCTGTCCAACCCGCTGATTTGTTTTTTCGCATCTGCTTCGGCCCAGCAAATCGCATCTGCGGTTTGCATTTCTAGCTTCAAGATTTGAAGTGGGTCTTCTTTAGTACGAAAATCCAGCACTTCCAGCTTTTTGCTTTTGACCTCCACGCGTTCTGTTTCCAGGATGCGAAAGTCGATAAATTCTAATTGTGCCTGCCGTGAACCCTGCCAGTCGCTGGATCGAAGTGAGTAAGCCAGGTCGAATTTGCCAGTTGGAGTTTCTTCGCTGCCGCCATTCCACCACAAAACCTGCCTGGTTAGACCCTGTTCGTCAACGACGGTCAGCTTGAGATGTTCTTTGTTCTTTCCCAATTTGAGCGCTGATTTGATGGTCAGATTGCGGCTTGCCAGTGTCAACTTGGGGTTTCCGGGTCCAAAAGGTGAAAGACTTTCGATGTGTTCCGCCAGGTTCAAGTCGGCGTTTTCCAGGTCAATCCAACCGTCAATCTCCAGTACCGCTTCCTGCTCGCCCGTTTTGCCTAGCATTTCTTCGACTGTTTTTGCAAGTTTCCGGCGAAATTCGGGTAACCGTTCGGCTTCCAACGACAGCCCAGCTGCCATGGGATGGCCACCGAAGTTAATCAGGAGATCTTTTTGCGCAGCGATGGCTGCGGTAATATTTAGCCCTTCAATTGAACGCGCCGAGCCTCGCACAGGTTGGCCCGGAGCAGCGGTCAACAGGATTGCTGGCTTACGGTAACGTTCCACAATCCGGCTGGCCACAATTCCAACAATGCCGCCCGGCCACTGTGGGTGTGCCAGGATGATAACTGGCTGAGTTAGTAGTTCTGGGTTTGCGTGTAGCTGTGCTTCGGCTGCCTGGTAAACTTGGTCAGAACGCAATTTGCGTTCAACATTCAATCCTTCCAGCTGGGCTGCCAGTACTCTGGCCCGGATCGGGTCAGATGTCGTCAGTAGCTCTACGACCGGGTTGGCATCGCCGAGCCGGCCGATTGCATTTAACCTCGGCCCGAGCGCGAAGCCGATATGTTCTTCTGAAAGATTGGGGGCTGAGATCTCAGCCAGTTCCATGATCGTCCTTAGTCCGAGTCGTTCTGTCTTTCGAAGCTGCTCCAACCCTTTTTGAACAAGGTAGCGGGTATCGCCTCGTAAAACTGCCAGGTCTGCGACCAGTCCCATTGCAACCAGATCGAGCAGGCTCCCGGCCTGAAAATTTACTGGTTGCAGACGGGCAATCAATTCTTCTGCCAATTTGAAAGCCACGCCCACTCCCGCCAATGTAGCCAGTGGGTGGCTTTCAGGTAGCATTTTTGGGTTGACCAGCGCGGCAGCGGCGGGCAGTTCTGGCGGCAGATCGTGATGATCGCTAATGATCATTTCAACACCGCGTGATGCGGCATATTCCACTTCTTTTACAGCGCTGATACCTGTATCGCAGGTGATGACCAGCTTTGCTCCCTGGGCAATGACACGGGCCAGATTTTCGATATTGACGCCATGCGATTCATTTTGACGCACGGGAATATGGTAACTGACATTCGCGCCGGCAGCCTGCAAGCTTTGGACCAGGACAGTGGTCGAAGTTTGACCATCTACATCGAAATCGCCCCACACGCAAATTGGATCACGGTTCTGTATGCTTCGGATTATTCGATCGACAGCACTGGAGAGCCCTGGCAATTCACTTGCTGGCGCAGGGGTATAAGCGTTAGGGTCCAAAAATGCTCGCGCCTCTGCGGAATCGAAAAAACCCATTTTATTAAGAGCATGTCTGACCAGCAGATGCAGATCAGGCAGGGGATCCGGGTTTTGATTGTAGCTGGGCTCAATCCAACGCGTCATAGGTTTTAGAACTCAATTTCCTGGATCTGTTCCAGATTCACATCCCAGTTTGTGTTTGCGCTGGTTTCACTCTCAGCTTCCCCATCGATGGCAATCACTCCGCGTTCGCAATAGGAGCGATACAAGCAAAAGCCGCATTTCTTTTCATCTTCCGTTAAAGGAAAACTCTGCTTGGCAGAAACTTCACCGATCAGGGCAGACAGCCCTTCCCATTCAAGCTCATAGCGGCTTACATCATATGCAAATTTGGCTGGTTCGGATGGAAAATCTGCGTACCAATACACCATCTCGACACTTTCTGGGGCAAAAGCCTGGCCCCCGTTTAAGTGCGAACCTGCTTTGATGAGCAAATTCATGTAGACTGTGGTTTGCAAACGCCCTTTCATGACTGCATCCTGCGGGCGTTTGTGATAAGTTTTCCAATCGTAAATCGTTGCCCGGTTATCTTTTACGGCGATCAGATCATATTTTGCGATTGCACGATGCATGCCAATCGGTGCAGACAGGCTTAGTTCCGGGTAAAAAGCTTGTCCTGATAGGTTTGCCAGGCTGGTCTCCCTGGCAGTGATGAAGTTCAGCCACCAGCGTGCCAGGTTCTGGCTTCCGGAATTATTGGCAATGTGAGTTAGTTTTTCAACCGGTAAACCGAGAAGATATTGCTGTACCATGCGGTGAAACTGTTGGCCTTCGATCTGGCGGCGTTCGTTTTCCAAGACCGGGGCAGTTTCGACAGCGGGCCATTGCAACTGCTCAATGTAGCGTAACTGGAAGCGCCGGTTGCAATCGTCATAATCTTGCAGGGATGATTGTGAAAAGGCAAACGGTGCAGCCAGGCTGGGTTTGGGCGTTTTTTGGGGCATCGGTTATTTTAGGGTGCTGGTGTTCCGATGATTGTAGGGGTCTGGCCTGGTGTCGCGCTGGCCAATACTTCCAGGGTTGCTGCCGGAGTGGGTGTTTCAGGTAGATTGGTCGGTTGTGGAGTGGTTTGTGGAATTCCCTGAAGCAGTACCTGCCAGGCGATATCCAGATCGTCACTGGCCGTCACGGGGAAATCTGGTAAACGAGACAGGCACAGATCGAGGCGCTGCACAACTTCGGTCAATTCTTTTCCAAACAGTTCATCTGTAGATGGCTGGGTTGCCGCGAGAATGTCTCGCGCGATTTGAACGTCTTGTTTTGCCATCCCAAAATTGCTCTGGTACAGGTAAAGCCGGGCGCGTGAAAGTAGTTCCATGCCTCTCAAAATTTTGATTTGCCGGCCAAGATCGGATTTCAGGTCTTGCTGGTTGGTATCCTGCTCTGTTTGCATTTTTTCAAGTGCGGCCAGAGAGTTGGTGTGTGCGCTGATTTCAGTTTCCAGAATCGCCACCCTTGAACCAATTGCGCTGATCGCGCCGGATTGCCGCGCTTGTTCCGTTTGGGCCGAGACCGCCTGGGTTTCCAGCACTGCCACACGCGCGTTGCTCTGCTCCTGGCGTTTTTCGACCCTGCCAATTTGGGCAGTATTATTCTGGACTGGCAGGATGTATTCGTTATAGATGATCGGCCAGACAAAATACAAACCTGCCCCAATCGCTCCAACGATGATGAATATCAACACGATTCTGAACAGGAACACGAGAAAGTGCCATACTCTATTTCCGAACGATGGTCCGGTGGGATTGGTCGGTCTTGAAATTTCAGCTTGCGGTTCGGGGTTGTTTTCACTGGTGTTACTTTGATCATTAAAATTGGTCTGGGCCAGAGCCAGGTGCTCATCTGGTTTAACCGGGTCTTCCATCGGCATTTCAGGAGTATTCTTGGTTTTAGTCATGGTTGCCTCATCCGGGTGGTTTCATAAAAATAAATGTTTTAAAGAATTATAGTGTGATTATGGCAGATCGAGACCATCATTTTCGTTTTGCAAGCAGCACTGCTCGTGGCGCAATGTTCTATCGAAAAAAATATACTTTGTTGGTGGAGCCGGCCCAACACTGGAACCGCACACTTGCTGCGAATTTATTATGCTGATTGCCTGAATAACCATATTAGCCTGAATAATGGATCAGGGTCAAGCCTGTTTGGGTTTTGTTTTGAGGCCGTTGTAGATGCACTACCCGCGCCTGGTTGCTCAGTAAAAACCATTTCGCAATTTTTTTGATGGGAATTTGCGCAAGAAATTATTACAGTTAAAGGTTGGCTCCGAATGTTATACTGGAACAATAAAAGGAGCCGCCCATGACTGAATCATCCCTTCCACGTCGAATTTGGATAGCATTGATACTACTCGGGTTCTCTGGGCAGCTGGCCTGGGGTGTCGAAAACCAGTTTTTTAACACCTTCATGTACGATAAGATCACACCCGATCCACGTCCCATCTCGTGGATGGTGGCGGCCAGCGCCATCACCGCCACCCTGGCAAGTATTCTGATGGGCGCGTTAAGTGACCGCCTGCGCACACGTTGGGGCAAACGTAAGCCGCTTGTGCTGGTGGGTTATTTGATGTGGGGTATTTTTACCATCGCTTTTCCAACGGCTGCATTTCTACACCCACTTGGATTAGCGCTTGGGGTGGCGATCCTCTTTGATTGCGTCATGACCTTTTTCGGATCAACAGCCAACGATGCAGCCCTGAATGCTTACATTACCGATGTGACCAGCAATAACAATCGTGGACGGGTTGTAGGTGTCATGGAAATCATGACCTGGATCGCGATCTTGATCGTTTATGGCGGCGCCGGGCTGATCATCGAAGCCTGGGGCTATTACACTTTTTTCTATTTCATTGGCGGTCTGGTTCTGACTATGGGGCTGATTGGCGGCAGCCTGATCAAGGAAATCCCGGACACATCCCGCCAGCAGGGATCATATTGGGGGCAGATCGCCGAAGCTTTTCAGTGGAAAACCCTGCGGGATAATAGTAATTTATTCTTACTTCTGGTGGCCATGGCGTTATACGGCATTGCCGAAAATATTTTTTTCCCATATTTGATCATTTATCTAAATCATCATCTCAAACTACCCACTCTGCAAGCCTCACTCTTGATCTTTGTCGCTATTCTGGTCGGTGGTATTGGTCTGGCTTATCCCTTTGGGGTCCTGACCGATAAATGGGGCCGCAAAAAGGTTGCCATGCTCGCGCTGATAATAAAAATGGCCGGGTTGGTGTTGTTTTCGTTTTCCACTGCCTTCTTACCGCTCACTATTACCGGCATTATGTTCCTGGCGGGCATGTCAGCATGGATGATCTCAACGGGTGCCTGGAGCAAAGACCTGTTTCCTGAAGATAAGCGCGGACAATTTGCGGGTTTCGTGATTCTTTTCACGGTTGCCTTTACCATGGTTCCCGGCCCGTTGATTGGCAGCTGGCTTTCAACAAATTTTGGCACCCCGATCGTGATCAATGGTCAATCCGGTTTTATCCCATCACCCGTGGTCTTCCAGGTGGCCGGACTGGCGACTCTCATTGCAGCCATCCCTTTGAGGTGGGTCAAGGAACGCTGAAATGGCCAATAATCTGCCCGATTTCATCACAAATAAGATTTTCGTCAAAGATAGTCTCCAGCGGGATGGCACGGGTTTTATATTTACGTTAAATAATTCATTTGCTCCGGTTGTCATCCATGGGTTTGCGCTTTCAGTCGATGGGAAACCAGTTCCTAAGGGCCTGGTTGAGCTGTGTCCGGCCGGGCAACCTGCCCGCAGCGGGGCTTCAGTTTGCATTGAAGCTCCAGTCCCTTTTTCAATTAATGTTCCATATACTGTCCGCGTGCTGGATACTGCACTGCCGGTCCAGGCCCTTATGCTGCAGGTGGATACTCGCGATGCCGGGGAAGTTTGCCTGAATATTCGCCTGACGCAGAAGGTAATTAGGCCCGGCGCTGGCTACAATCGGCATTTACCCGTCTGGTTGACGCCTGCCATTCAGGCACAGGTAGAAATCTCAGCGGGGGATGTTCTCGGCGAAATCCAACCCTTTGTCTACGGGCAGTTTATCGAGCATCTTGAACACTGTGTTTATGATGGTCTCTGGAACACTGACGGTTCGGCCCTGCGTGAGGATGTGGTCTCCCTTGTGGACGCGTTAAAAATACCGTTGCTCCGCTACCCGGGTGGTAACTTTGCCTCGGGCTACCACTGGGAGGACGGCGTTGGACCCAAATCCTTACGTCCACAGCGTTTTGATGCGGCCTGGAGTGCTCCGGAAAGTAATAAGATTGGCACAGATGAATATATGTCCCTGGTACGCCGGCTCGGTACGGAGCCGTTTCTGGTTGTCAATGACGG
Source organism: Chloroflexota bacterium (assembly GCA_026390035.1). Classification (GTDB taxonomy): domain Bacteria; phylum Chloroflexota; class Anaerolineae; order Anaerolineales; family Villigracilaceae; genus UBA5195. The sequence goes on along the minus strand of JAPLGT010000093.1, from coordinate 35,236 downwards.
ATCCGGCACTCCAGAAGAAGCGGCAGGCTGGCTGGCGTATTGCAACGCACTGGAAGGTGAACCAGCCCGCCGCCGGGCTAAAAATGGCCATACAGAGCCATACAAGGTCAAAGTTTGGGGTCTGGGAAACGAGGTCTGGGGAAAATGGCAGATTGGCACTACAAGCGCTCAGAACTACGCTGAGCGCTTGCAAAAATTTACCGGGGCCATGCGTGTGGTTGATCCAACCATTCGGGTTGTGGCTGTTGGAAACACCGTCTCTTCTGATCGCAGCGATGACCCTGGCCGGTTATGGAATGAGGTAGTTTTACGTCAAGCTGCCAACGATATTGATGATCTTTCCTTCCACCTTTACCAACCCGACCAGGATGGTTGGAAGGACAATTATGACGCCGAGAGTCTGCACCGCTCGGTTTGTGCAGCGCCTCTGGAAGCTGAACGGTTGATTGCGCGCATGGGTGCCCAGATTGCAGAAATCTCGCCGCACAAAAAGATCGGTGTGGCTTTGGATGAATGGAATCTCTGGCTGACCCCACCGCCACAGGCAGCTTCAATGCACCAGGTGACCTACACCATGCGTGATGCTTTATACTGTGCCGGGATGTTGAATGTCTTTCAGCGCCAATGTAACCTGCTCAGCATGGCGAACCTGGCCCAGTTGGTGAACGTTCTGCCCTTGCTGGTGACAGATGCCACCCGGGCTTACCCGACATCCATGTACTGGCCGTTCTGGATGTACACACATATGCAGCCGATGGCTTTGAATCCCAAGGTTGGGGTTGCCACTTTTGATTCGCAGGCCATGGGGAAAAATGTGCCTGCCGAGAATAATGTGCCTTACCTGGATCTTGCGGCGACCTGTTCTCTGGATACGAATGTACTCAGCCTGGCCCTGGTCAACCGGCACCCCTGGCGCCGGATGAGCGTCCAAACCGGTTTGACCGGCTTCGGTGCCTTAAAGCCATCCCATGCCTATGTATTGGCTGCCCAAAACCCATTGGAGGTCAATACCTTCGATGTTCCAGATCGTGTTAGCGCCCGTAAAGCTGCCCTGCCCGAATTGCGCGCGAATACGCTGATCACAAACCTGCCGGCCTCCAGCCTGACCGTCATCGTTTTAGAAAAGTAGTCAATAATCTGCCTGGTGCTGATCATCTGCCTGGGCAACTTTTCAGCCCTGATCAGAGATTCAGCGCCAAGGATCGATCAATCCCACCTGGAGGCAATAGCCTCATTCCAGTTTTCATAGAAATTAGCGTAAGCATAATTGCGGCTATTTATTATTCCCGTTATTTCAAGGCGTCCCAATCTGAGCAGCATTTCGGTATTGGGAATTAATATTATCGTTTGCCCGTCAAAAATGTGACCTCCATCACTTACCAGTCGGGTAATAAAGTCCTACACTAAACTTATGAGTCCAACATCCCGAAACTCGCAAGACATCAGGCGCGTCAGAGTTGGTTGCCCGGCGCACAACTGTGGTGGGCGCTGCCTGTTGATTGCCAGCGTTCAGAACGGGCGTATTATTCGCCTGGAAACTGATGACCGTCCTGATACGCTCGCAGCTCCGCAGCTGCGGGCCTGTGTGCGTGGTCGTGCTTATTTGCGCCGCCAATATCACCCCGAGCGCTTACTGACCCCCCTAAAACGGACTGGCAAGCGTGGCGATGGGCAGTTCCAACCAATCTCATGGGATCAAGCACTGGATACAGTTGCCGCCCGGTTTGAACAAGTTAAAAAACGTTATGGCTCTTCGGCTTTGTTTGTGCCATATGGGACAGGCAGCTATAACCAGCTGAATGGTTCTGATATGGCCCGGCGTCTCCTGAATCTGTGGGGCGGCTGCCTGGGCACCTACAACTCGTATTCCTGGGGCGCCATCAACCTGGCCACTCCCACCGTCTATGGTACGTTAGTGACGGGCAACCAGCGCCAGGACTGGCTGAATGCCCACTATATCATTATGTGGGGCTGGAATCCGGCTGAGATGCGCGATGGCACCAACAGCGATTACTTTATCAAACTGGCTCGCGAAGCTGGCGCACATGTGGTTTGCATAGACCCTCGTCATTCCCTCAGCGCGGCAGCACTGGCGGATGAGTGGATCCCCATCCGCCCGGGTACGGATGCTGCCATGATGAGCGCCATGGCTTATGTGATGCTTACCGAACAACTTTACGATGCCGAATTTGTACGCATGCACTGTGTTGGTTTTGATGACAGCCAGATGCCGGTCAGTGCTGCCGAGAGTTACAGCGATTACATTCTTGGAATTGTTGATGGGCAGCCCAAGACTCCACAATGGGCTGAAAGTATCACGACTGTCCCGGCTGAAACGATTGCCAGGATTGCACGCGAGTATGCCACCATCAAGCCAGGGGTGCTTTACCAGGGTTATGGTATGCAGCGCCGCGCTTATGGTGAGCAGGTGGTGCGCGCCGGATGTGTCCTGGCTGCCATCACAGGTAATCTCGGAGTACCGGGTGGTTGGGCCAGTGGGCTCGGTTTGCAAGCCCCGGATGGGGGCACGTTATGGAATGTATTTCCCACCGCAGAGAATCCGGTCAAAGCCGAAATTCCGGTCTTTCTGTGGACTGAAGCTTGTCTGCGTGGAAAAAGTATGACGTCTGAGGATGGGGTGCAGGGTGTCGAGCGGCTAGATAACGATATAAAATTGATCTATGCTGTCGCCACAAACTGCCTGATCAACCAGCATGCGGACGTTAATCGAACAGTAGAGATTTTGCGTGACGAGTCGAAGGTTGAGTTTATTGTCGTACAGGATAATTTCTTGACACCCACCGGCCGTTTCGCGGATATCATTCTGCCCGCCTGCACCCAGTTTGAAACCTGGGGAGTTGAGGATGGTTGGAAATATGGCGACGAAGTCATTTTGCAGCCCAAGCTGGTCGAACCGCCCGGGGAATGCAAGTCGGATTACAGCATCTGTGCCGGATTGGCTGAACGCCTGGGTATTGGCTCGGCTTTTACGGAAGGCCGCGATGAACGTGCCTGGACTGAATTCTGTCTGGATGAATTTCGCCGCCTGCGTTTTCCTGAACTGCCCAGCCTGGATGAATTTATCCAATCAAACCTGGGCGCATGGTCGCGTCCGGTCACGAAACCCGCGATCGCTTTTGAAGACTTTCGCCGGGACCCGGAGAAATACCCTCTCCAAACACCAAGCGGGAAGATCGAAATATTCTCGAAACAGTTATTTGACCTGAATAACCCGCGAGAAATTCCCGCCCTGCCCAAATATATTCAAGAATGGGAAAGCCCGTTTGACCGAAGCACACTGCCCGGCAGTGAATATCCTCTCCAGGCAATCGGGCACCATACCCTGCATCGTGTTCACTCCACCCATGACAATAACGACTGGCTGGAAGAAGCCTTCCCGCAGCGTGTTTTTGTCAACCCACTGGATGCTGCGGCACGTGGCATCCAGGCTGGTGATGAAATCAGGGTCTACAATCAGCGTGGCGAGCTTGTTCTGCCGTGTCGCATCACCCCGCGCATCATTCCAGGTGTGGTTGATATTCCTCAAGGAGCCTGGTACGAACCTGGTCCGGACGGCGTTGATTACGGTGGCAATCTCAATGTCTTAACATCTTCCCGTTGGACACCTTTTGCTTTTGGGTCGGCGCAGCATACGATTATGGTTAATATTGCCCCATACCCCGGTCCTTCGCGTCAATCGAGGCGCCATAAAAAGGATCAGCGCAAGGCAGGGCCGGCCGAATGACTTACGCTTTCAGTTTTGATGCTTCGGCCTGTTCGGGTTGTAAAGCCTGTCAGGCTGCCTGCAAGGATAAAAATAATTTGCCGCCCGGTGTCTTGTGGCGCAGGGTGATCGAAGTCTCTGGTGGTGAATGGATCCAGGATCAGACGGCCTGGACCAATACGGTCTTTGCTTATAATTTTTCACTGGCCTGTAACCATTGTGTTCACCCCAAATGTGCCGGCGTCTGTCCTACAAATGCTTATCAAGTACGGGATGATGGCATTGTCCTGCTGGATTCATCCAGGTGTATTGGCTGTGGCTATTGTAATTGGGCTTGCCCCTATGCAGTTCCGCAATACAACCAGTTGGCAGGCGTGATGAGCAAGTGTAATTTCTGTTACGATGCCATCGATGCCGGCGAACCGCCGGCCTGCGTGGCCGCCTGCCCATTAAGGGTGCTCGATTTTGTTGAAATCGATACTCAAGATCTTGAAAAACCGGGAATTTCATTATGGGAGCTGCCAGGTTCCGAGCATCCCTTCCCCTTGCCGGTATTTTCGCGCACACAACCCCATATACGGCTTAAACAACATCCTGCCATGTTAAACAAGCTGGAAAAGGTTGTTGCCAATCGTGAAGAGATCAAGCCCCAGAAGCCAAAAAGTGAGCTGCCTCTGGTTGTCTTCACACTGCTCGCTCAGATGGCAGTCGGCGCATTTTGGACCTGCCAATGGCTTTTCAAGCCACTCTGGAGTCTGGTTCAGTCTGAGACTCTTTTCTTGCGCCTGCTGCCAGTCTCGTTGGTTGGCTTATGTCTTGCCTTGAGTATGCTGGTTTCTTTTGCTCACCTGGGTATGAAACGCAATGTCTGGAGAGTATTTAGCAATCTGCGCAAATCCTGGTTGAGCCGCGAGATTTTAACCATGGGCTTGTTTGGCATGGGCTGCTTGCTATTTTTGATGATCCCATCCATGGCTATCGGTTTGCTGATCTCGCTCCTGGGCTATGGACTCATTTACAGCATGGCGAATGTATATCAGCTGCGCAGTATGGCAGCCTGGAATACCAGGCGCACGCTGGCCGGGTTTTTGCTTTCTGCGCTGTTATTGGGACAATTTTTCATCATTCCGGTTTTTGTATTGGAAGCCCAATTTTCAGGGATCAATCTCGCGGCTGTTTACCCCCCCTGGATCAACTTGTTCTCGATAATGCTGTTGGCAGCTGAGTTGGTTTTGGCGTTTTCAGTGAAAACAGATTTTAGGAAGGCGGTCGGGCTGCGGGTTGGTGTGATCCTGGTGATCATCATGGGGCTGGGGGGCGCATTATTCTGGCCATTCTCTGCCCAATTGGAGTTTTACGCTACCATATTCCTGCTGTTGTGCGTTGAAGAGGTTCTTGGACGCTGGTTGTTTTATTCAGAACTGGATCGACGTACGCTCTAATCCGCTCAGAATAATGGACAAGGGTCAAGCCGGAATCGGTGTCTGCCTCGCAAAATACCCACAAAAGAACCTTTATCAGCTGTTTTGAAAAGTGAATTTAGTAAATAGCAACGACGTTACCCAATCAAAAAGTGGGCACACCTGACAGCGTGCCCACTTTTTGATTGGGAATTTAGTGGTTTACTTAATACCCTTTGGTGTTATAGCATCCGAATTTACGCCTGCTGAACGTACGTTAACCACATTTTTAAGAATGTCAAACCAGAAAGGTGCTCCCTGTGCTGCTGCGATACCAGTGATCAGAAGACCTACTAATTTAAGCAGCCAACCTGGTATGTCATTTAAATCCGGAGTGTTGATAATGGGGTAGCACTGTTCCCCAAAAACTGCCCCAAATATCTCCGCGCCAGATTGAGGGTTGAGTGTGCATAACCTCTGGATGCCATCACCGACAAAGACCGCGCCATTCGTGTCCGCTGGTAGCGATGTGCCGATCCAGCCTACCGGGATGTTTAGTTGATTGATCTGTATGTCCAGTGCCAGTAATTGTCCGGCGTCTGCGCCGGGTAGGCCATCCGGATTCTGTTGGACAAGTGCATCTGCCTGCGCGACCAGGGCTTCGCGCACAATTGGATCGCGCCATAATTGAATTGCAAGTTGAATGGAGTCGACATTCAGAAGAATTGCGATCGAGATGCCAATCATGAAAGCCAGTACCTGTGAGCGGCGTTTATACCAGCCACTCAGGCGGTCCATGCTGTTATTAAACCATTCCTCAATATTTTTGCGTACTTGCTGCAGGGCATTTTCAGTTTTTTCGCTGACGACTTCAATCTCGCTGATCAGCGCCTCAATGGCCTGTTTGATATCCGGGTGTGTGACGCTCATGACCGCCAGCCCGGTTCTGAACTCAGCCATGGAAGTCTGGCCTGGAATTAGATCCTGATTACTCTGAAAGTCAGCCAGAATACTGTCGATCTGTTTCTTCTGTCCGGCAAATGACAAAAACTTGGCTTCAATTAACGGTTGGAGTGCTGGGAAATCTGTACTGAGCTTGCGAATTTGTTTTTTGACGTCATCGAGCATTGCGCCAATTATTTCCTGTCCGCCATCACTGGCAACTGCTTTTCGGGTTAGGCCGAGTGCCAGGTCAAGCTGTTTTTGGGCCAGGGCGCGTTTATTCCCGCTCAATTTACTAATATCGTCTTGCAGCTCATACAGGGTTTTTTCGATCAGCGCAGCTTCTTTAGGCGCATTCCGGATAATATCGAGTAATGCCATCGAAAACTGTGCTGAAGGGATGTAAGATGGCCTATTTTTGGCTTTAAAACCGCTGTGAAGCCCCTTAATCAGTGGATGATCGTAGAACTGCCTGGCCAGGGCAGGGTCAGTCATTAGATTCCCGATGTAAGTCTCTAACATGCTGGAGCGCCAGCCCAGTTTACTGACAATCCATTCTTGAATATACATGCTTGCCAGGCTCATAACCAACCAGACAAAAATCATGCCAATTGCTACTTCCAGGATTGCTACAATAGACATAGTACGCTCCTTTTTTAGTAATTATACTGCGTATAAGCGACTGAAATAAGAAAGCCAGACCTTATTTAGAATTTCTCATGCGGATTTAGGAGCCCTGTTGTGGCGTGGATCCGGTTAATTTACTTGTACCCGATTGACATCATTCGGATTTCCACAGGTTGATCACCAGCGGCGGAATTTCGCTCAGACTTTCAATGGTTGCATCTGGGGCAGCATTGGCGGAAAATAGTTTTTTTGCGCGTCGTTTGATCCATATTGTGTAAATGCCCAGCGGGCGCGCACCGCTAATATCTGCATCCAGACGGTCTCCAACCATGGCGATTTCGTCTGGCAGGTAACCCCATTGGTCGAGGGCCAATCCAAATATGTGTGGGTGAGGTTTACGGTAACCGCAAGCGGCAGAAGTAAGAATAAAATCAAAATAAGGTCGGATGCCAAACTTGTCCACCTGTTGTAAGACATCTCGCTCATCCCCGGCATTCGAAACCAGGCCAAGGTGGAATCCGGAGTTTTGAAGTGTTACCAGGGTTGCGATGGCATCATTTTCCAGATGCCAGTTCTGTTGGGTGGCCGCATAGAATTCGTCAAGCGCAATTCGCAGCAGCTTTTCAGGTACACCAGGGTGGCCTTTTTCTGTCAACAGCTCCTGCAATACGGTCATTGTGGTCGTTTCAATCAAGTTGCGATCTCGGTCGGCATAATATTGGTCAAGCCGCTGGAGAAAATCGAGATGGAAAGTCTCGCAATCAATCTGCAGACCGTTTGAGCATAATACAAATGATAATTTATGCCCGGCGTGTTCAAAGACTGGTGCCCAGGGGTCAGGCGAATACATCAATGTATCGCCCAGGTCAAACAAGATGGCTTGAATAATTCGTTTCATGCGGGTAAATAAAGTTGGTTAATATCCACGGCTTGGAATGTAAAGATTATAAAGAGGTATACCGGCTATGTAGCGATGCATGTTTTCGCTGAATAATGTTGTTGCACGCTCGTTATACAGCTGACTTCCACCTGAGACGTGTGGACTGATAATTATGCCGGGCATTTGCCAGAGCGGGCTGTTTAGTGGCAGAGGTTCTTCTGGAAAAACATCCAGGGCGGCACCGGCGAGTTGGCCGCTTTTTAATGCTTCGATGATCGAGTTGGCATCGACGATACCGCCGCGCGAAACATCTACCAGATATGCGCCTGGTTTAAGCGCAGCTAAGGTGTCTGAGTTGATGATGCCCTGAGTTTCTTTGGTCAGTGGTGCTGTGATTACGACAATATGGCATTCTTTGAACATGGATTTTAATGCCTGGGGTGGATATAGACGCTGCACCAGGTCACCCTGCAGGTCTCCCTGGCCTTCGGGGATGTAGCCCTCATCTCGAGGGTTCATCGCATTACGTTTGCTTGCCAGGATAGTTACCCCAAATGGTTGGAGTAGACGAGCAACCTGACGTCCGATACTGCCGTATCCAACGATGCCAATGGTTTTACCCTTCAGTTCGAAAGGTATAAAACGCTCAAAACGGTCTTTCGGCCACTCGGGTTTCTTCTGGCTGGTAATCATCGCGGGTAGTTTGTAGCCCATCCCCAGGATCATTGCCAGGACGTGTTCTGCCATCTGCGGAGCGGCGGCCCCGCTCAAGGTTGTAATCTGCATGCCTTTTTTTTTGACAACCGGATCGTCAGTATAGCGATCGATGCCGGCGAAGTGGAATTGGACCCAACGCAAGGCCGGTACTTGTTCGGATTCGGGTAAAAAATTTCCGGTGTAAAGCACTTCGGTTTGTGCCCAGATTTCAGATGGAATTTCACTTATTTGTCGGGCTGCCATGGTTGTCACATGCAACTTGGGTGATATTGCAGCCAGTTGGTTGATCTGTGTTTCAGAAAATGGTACGGTTATAAGGACTTCGATAGGCATGGAAGGTGGTCTTTATGTGAGATTGGTTTTGCGAAAATATGATTTTGTGTAAGTGATGACCAGTACCGACCCCAACAGAAGCGCCGGAATAACCAGCAGACCGGCTTCCGGGCCAAAAGCGCCGCCTGTCCATAATACTGGACCGCTGACGGTGTGCCGTATCAACCGGAATGTATCAAGACCGCTTACAGGGAATCCAAACACCACACCCTCAAAGAAGTTCCAGCCGATATGTAGGCCGATGGATAACCACAATTGTCGGGTCAGGATAAATGGCAGTGCTAGGAATAATCCGGCCAGAACAATACCAGCTGTGGATATCCAGGATGCTCCTGGGTTGAAGATGTGCAGGAAACCAAACACTGATGATGAGATCAAGACCGCCCAAACCAGGTTCGTGCCGCTTTCCAAGCTTTGAAAATGATATCCGCGCGAGAGCAGTTCTTCCTGCCAGCCAACAATTAGGAAAATAACCAACCATAGTCCTAATCCGCTCAGCACTGTTGGCAATGGCTCGATTTGCCAGGCGAATCCATCGAATTTTGACCACTTCAGGGCAATTTCAAGACCAAATATCAGCCCCATTTGCACAAAAGTGATCGCGATTCCTGCCAGGATATCGATTATTGCCTGAAGGTTGGGTTTTAAACCCAGGCTGACGATGGATCGTTTATCCAGAAACCGCCGCGCCAAAAAGGTCGCCGCAGTAATTGCGATCAGCATGGTCAATTCATTGGCTAAAAGGGCAGTTGGCGAGTCGAAATTGATCTTGAGCAGGCCGATCGGAATGAAAATAATTATTCCAGCCAGAATGCTAATGACTACCAATAGGATCGTATGCAGCAGCAATCGCCAACCGGCGCGCAGGCGTTTTTCATCTGATGAGAGAAATAAACTCTGTGCAAGATTTCGTTTGGGGGTTTGAGTATTTATTTTTTCTCCATTTATACACAGAATGAGTAACGAGGCCTTTATTTTACTCGTTACTCAATAAAAACCCTTCTTTTTATGCCTGTAAATTTAACTGGCTTTGGGAATGATCACCCAGCATAAAAAATACAATCCCAAACCGGGTACTCCGCCAGGGATGAAGGCAATCAGAAAGGCCAGCCGAAACCAGAAAGCGCCAATACCAATGAACTCTGAAAGACCTCCGCAGACACCGGCTAATACCCGGTTGTGCCTTGAGCGGCGTAATAAGTGCTGTTGGGTGGTGTTCATCGCGATCTCCTCGTAACTAGATTTGTAAGTTTGTTCATATCTATTTACGCAGAAATCACGAATTGGTTTTATAGGATCATCCGCTTTTAAGATAAATCCCGGTCGGATCCAATTCTTCCCTTAATATCCTGAGTTCTTTTTCAGAGACTGGCAATGTGGTCCGCAGCACCGATGCGACCTTTAAATCCCAGCCAGTGTTTTCCCGGGCTTGATCGGCAGTTTTACCCGGATGCAGCGCCGTCAGCACCAACTCTCCGCTTGCATCCGGTTCCAAAAAGCCGATATCGGTCACTACGCCAATCGGACCCTTGCCGCGTAAACCAGCCTTTTCTCGACCGCCGTCGCCGTTCAGGTAGCCAGCCGAAGTCAAAAAATCCACTTTTTCTGGGAATCTACGTTTTTGATGGGGGGTCATAATATAGCAGCGATTGGCCCATGCCGCGATTTCTTGAGCCCCGCCCGATCCGGGCAGACGCACCTTGGGATGTTCGTAGTCCTTGCCTACAATGGTGGCGTTGATGTTGCCAAACCGGTCGATTTGCGCCCCACCCAAAAAGCCAACATCTACGTTGCCGCGCTGTAGATAGAGCGTGAAAATATCGTACATGCTCACCACCGAGAGCGCTCCGCTTACCAGGGTAGGGTCACCGATTGAGAGTGGCAATCTCGCTGGTTCTGCCCCAATCACCCCGGCTTCGTAAATCATGGTCAGGTTGGGGGCGTGGGTACGTTTTGCCAGGTTGCAGGCCAGGTTGGGCTGGCCAACCCCCACAAAGACAACATCGCCATCCTTTAGCAGGCGGGCTGCGTTTACGATCATAAGTTCTGCCGAAGAATAAGCCAGTTCAGTCATAAAATCTCCTTCAGGAAGTCCTGAATAATTTTGTAGGTTTCATGCGGTTTTTCGAGTGCTACCAGGTGGGTGGATTTCTCCAGAGATACAATCCTGGTCTCTGGGCGTACCCGGTTTACCCGCTGAGCAGCTGCGGGCAGGAAGGTATCAGTTTCTGCGCCTCGAATGATCAGAATTGGGACTTTCAGGGCTGGGAGGCCCCACCAAAGATCCATGTCGCGCCAGACTCCCGTGTAATAGATTCGGGCTTCCCATTCTGGAGAGTATGCCAATTCAAAACCTCCATTTGCGCCAGGTCTGACAATCCCATCGATATAGGCTCGCAAAGATGTATCGCTAAAATAGCGGAAAACTCTTTTGCTGCGGTAGGCTCTAAATAAATTCTCCAAATCTGAAAATTGGCGCCGGCGTTTGAGTGCGCTTGCAATTAGAGGGTGCAGCTTGTAACTCAAACCAATCGCTTTGAATACGTTGTAAGTGGCGATCATGCTCGGTGGAAACAAAACCGGATCGATGAGGATCAGCGCCCGGAAATGGTCAGGGCGGCGCATGGCCGTGCGCAAGGAAATGATTGCACCCATCGAATGGCCAACTGCGATGATCGGGCTGATTTTTTGTTCGTCCAGAAAGAATAAAAAATCATCACTGAGCGGCTGCCACGCGCCTATTTCTTTGGGGTCAGACCGGGGCCATAATGGGCGCAGATGCATTCCGCTGACATGGTATTGACTTTTAAAAAGTTCGATCAGCGGCTGGTAACAAGCCGGTGGATAACCGTTGGCATGTAGAAAGTGCAGCTGTTGTGGTCCCTTTCCACCAAAATCTGTGAAAGGGATCATGCTATCACCCGGACGTTTATTTTTTGATTTTTACCGGACTGCAATCTACAGCGGTAGGAAAATAATATGGCAGCCATGAACGATTATTAGGACTCCAGATGATAGTCTTGGGTGCGTTTCAGTTAATACTGTCCGTAATCAACCGTCGCACTCAAGCGTGGCTCGATTTTCAACTGAGTTTGTTTTTCTGTGCCTAGCTTCTGCCAGTATTCATCGCGGTCTTTAACACCGAGGACCCAATCTTGCAAATATTGTTTGACCAACTCGGGAGATTCGCTGATTTTGTCCCAATTCAGGTAAAACTCGTTGTCACGGTCGTAATAACCCTGGGCATAACTTGGGTGGGCTGCATGTGGAACATGACAGACTGCGCTGACGATAAAGCCAGGAATGAGAGTGCGGTTGGGATCGGAACGGATGATCTCTTCATCTACAATTTCTTCCGCTGTTAAGATGACCTTTTTTGCCGCAAAGGCCACTTCCTTCTGTTCGCCAACAATTCCCCACAGGTGCGCATTTCCATTTTTATCGCAGCGCTGTACGTGCACGATGGCTACGTCCGGGCTGAGCGCCGGTACTGTGATGACTTCTTTTCCAGAATATGGATCGGTTACGCGTTTGATTAACGGGTTGACACGTTCCAGATCTGTGGCTGCAGTTTGATTCATCGGCAAAAATGGCAGCCCCGAAGCTGCAGCTTGCAGGCGTGTGATCATGCCAAAGTGAGAGTACTCTTCCCATTCGAGTTCGCCCTTTTCTATCGCAGTGCGTACGATCCGCAGCGAGCCAACGCCCGGATTTCCCATGTATGAGAAGATTACTTTCCGGGCACACCCAGCCGCGACAATTTGATCGTAGATCAGATCGGGCGTTGCGCGCGCTAACGTCAGGTTCTTTTTTCCCTGGCGGATGATCTCGTGCCCGGCGGCAAATGGGATCAGATGAGTAAAGCCAGCGGCATAGACCACATCGCCGTCATTTACATATTTCAAGATTGCATCGTGGAGCGAAATTATTTTAGACATCTTTTTGCCTTTATGATTGGATCAATCTGTCTTGGTATGGAGCTGTTTTCATTTCTTCTTTTTTGGATCGTTCTTCGCGGCATCTTTTTTTGCCTTGGCATCGCGGCTTTTTTGCTGAATTTTGCGGATCCCTTCAAAGCGTTTGCTGGGCGGCGGTGGCGGGGCGCTCATCCGTTTCAGGATGAAACCGATCGATAAGAGAATGATACCAATAAAAAAATACCGGAAATAGGCTTCATCGCCAATATCTGTAGCAATGAAGATGATTATTACCAGTACCCCCAGAATTAGAAAAAATGTACCGATGCGTGATATGAAAGCTTTGCGGTCGCCTGTTTCATTCATCATTAACCTGGCTTGTGAGCAGAGAAAAACGTTCGTTTGAAAGGATAGAAAATAGGGCTACCTGGTAATTTCTGCCGCATTTTTTCGCGCAGAACAGCCAGGAAGGCCTCTTTATCCGCCCCAAGACGTTCAAAATAAGGCACCAGGGCTGTTCCCGAAACCCACTCAACCACAGCGTCCGAATTTTCCAGTACATGACCAAATACTTTTTCATAGACGATTATGTTTTCCGCGCCCAGCTTAAATAAAAGGTGCGCATATTCTTCAATTTGTAAAACAGGACTCACTCTTGTAAAACCATTAAGTCTGGTTCGAAAAGGTTCTTCACTGGCTGTCTCAGTGATCAGTAGGTGCGAGATATGCTTGTGGTTGGATGGAATCTGTGCGGCGATTTGTCCGCCGCGAGTTAGTTTGCTGTACAAGTGGCTGATCAATTCTTCGTGATCCTGGCTCCACTGCAGTGCGGCATTGCTGAAGATCAAATCCCAGTCCCCTTGCAAACTGGCCTGGTCACCCATCCCAAAAGTCAGGCCGGTTCTTTGATAAGCATTCGCTTTTTCCAGCATTTGTGGCGATTTGTCGAGCCCGTGAACTTCGCTATCGCTCAGGATATTTGCGAGACGATCGGTCAACTCTCCAGTTCCGCAGCCCAGATCAACGACTTTCAGACAGGGAGACACGCTAACCAGTTTGAGTAGTTCATCAAATGGGGCGGAACGTTCCGCTTGAAACTTATGATACTGATCAGGATTCCATGGCATAAGTTGGGTTCTGGGCCCCCTGCCATTTTTGTGATTGGCAGGGGGCCAGTAAGGTGTTAACTATTTCTTCGGGCGCACAAGTGTGCGGATTTGTTCATGCATATAAAGTTGGACGTAATGGTAGCCACCGGCATTCTTGCCACTGGATCCAGAGCCTTTCCAGCCTCCAAAAGGTTGGAAACCAGGCCAGGCACCGGTGGTTGCGCCCTGCGGGCGGTTGGCATACGTGACTCCCGCTTCGATCTTGTCGAAGAAGTATTCGGTCTCTTCCTCAGAACCATACACGCCAGCGGTGAGGCCGTAATCAACGTCATTGGCCAGAACCAGGGCTTCTTCCAATGTCTTGAACTTTCCGATGGTTGTAATCGGCAGAAACATTTCTTCCTTCCATAAATGATGGCTGTACGGCACGTCAACAGCAAAGGTGGGAGCGCAGTAATAGCCCTTCTCTAACGCACCTTCGGTGATGATCTTTCCGCCGGTTAGGAATTTGCCCGAATTACCCAGATCAGCACAGAAATTCTGGAAGTCCTGGTAGGAAGATTTATTCATGACTGGTCCCAGGAAAACCTTGCGATCGGTTGGATCGCCAATCGCCAGTTTCTCGGTCAGTTCTTTTAGCTTGGCGGTCAACCCATCGTAGACTTCTTCCTGGATATAGACGCGGCTTGCGGCAGAACATTTCTGCCCCTGCAGGCCAAAGGCTGAGCGAACAATGCCCTGGGCTGCATCATCAAGGTTGGCATTTTTTGTAACCACGGCCGGGTTTTTGCCGCCTAATTCAAGCACCATCGGGCGAACAAATTTGCCATTGGCAAAATCCCGAAACATCTTCATGCCCACATCATATGAGCCGGTGAAGGTTACCCCGTCGACTTCCGGGCTATTGACCAGGGCTGAGCCAATCGTGCGGCCTGGGCCGGTGACGAAGTTGGCGACCCCATCGGGTAGACCGGCATCGCGGAAGCACTCTGCCATTAAGCGCACAATGAAGGGCGTATCAGTAGCCGGTTTCATCACGATGGTGTTTCCTGCGGCCAGGGCTGCGCCGGCTGGACCGCCGGTCAGTGCGAAGGGAAAGTTGAAGGGGCTGACGACCAGCCAAACACCGTAGGGTCGGAGCACAGATAGGTTGGTTACGTCGTGATTGGGGAGTGGGTCCTTGCCCATCGGTTTGATGAAGCCGTCATTTTGTTCCATCATGTCGCAAGAGTAACGGATCAGGTCCGCAGTCTCGGCTACGTCTCCCATGGATTCCATCCGATTCTTGCCAACTTCCATGGCCATCACAACCCCCAGGTCGGTCAGGCGTTCGTCGATCAGGTCAGCGGCTTTACGCAGCAATCTGATACGTTCCTGCCAGGGCGTGTGGCTCCAGCCTGGGAAGGCTTTGCGCGCGGCGGCCATGGCTTGTTCAGCGTGTTTCTCATTGCCCTTCTGCATAATAGCCAGGACAACGCTGGTGTCGATTGGCGTGCGGTCTTCGAATTTCTCTTCTGCGAATACATCTTTGCCATTTATGATCATGGCGTGTTCTTTGCCTAGATTGGCTTTTAGTTTAGCCAGCGAAGCGTCAAAATTTGCGTGCAATTCTTCAGGTGGATTGTACATTGTTGCGTATGTGAGTTTAAAACCTGCCATATTAAACCTCCTGATATTGTAAGAGTTTGATGGTTTCAGCGGTCTGAATGTCCATGAATTAGGTCTTGCACCAGGCCAAGCCAAGCATTGGATAAATATAGTATAGCGTAGGAACAGAAAGGCGTCAAAGCAGAAGCGTTCAAAATAGTTCCTCTTTGCACTATCAAAAGGGGAAGATAATCAGTAGACGAATCCAGAAATTCTAATCATAATGGAGGAAACCTTTGGCAACAACTATTTGGTTGTTTTTAATGAAAAATGGAGATCTGAGTATGACTATAATTGCCGATTCTGTTGCTTCGACACATCTTGGGGAATATATATATGAGCTGCGCCCTGTTGAACGGGGTTATGCAAACCGGACCCTTTACATCAATCTAAGCCATAATCTGATTTGTGAAAAACCGGTTACCAGTCAAATGAAAGACCTATTTACCGGTGGCCGTGGATTTGCGCTCAAGTTATTATGGGATGCTGTCTCTCATGAGACCAAATGGGATGATCCTCAAAATGAGCTGATTATCGCCAATGGTCCCATCTGTGGCATAACGGCTTACCCCGGCAGCGGAAAATCCACGCTGGTAACACTCAGCCCGTTGACCGATAACGTGATTGATAGCAACGTGGGTGGATATTTCGCACCTTTTTTGAAATTCTCTGGTTTTGATGCGCTTGAGATCCAGGGCAAGGCTTCTGAAGATGTGGTTATTTTTATAGATGGCGATAATGGCAAGGTAACAATTGAGTCTTCCCCGACCGCGCTGGCAGATTCTCATCAGGTTGCAAACCTGTTAACCGGGTGGTATGGCGGCGATGAAAAGGGGAAACGCTCTGTTTCTGTGCTTTCTGCTGGAATGGCAGCCGAGCATATTCGGTATGCCCTGATCAATTCGACCTGGTATGATGTCCGCCGCAAAGAGGCTCGTTTCAAACAAGCCGGCCGGGGTGGGGCTGGGCGTGTTTTTCGCGACAAACGCATTAAAGGCATTGTAGTGCGCTATAGCGACATGAGTGGTGATAAAAATGGTGTCGCGGACATGGCGCTTGTCCGAAAGGCTGGACAGCGGATTAATAAAGAAATTGCCGATTTGGATGATAAACAAAACCAGATGCGCAAAGTTGGAACGGCGAATATTGTTGAGATCATGGATCATTTCGATTTGTTGCCGACTCACAATTTTAAGTTTGGTTCTCATCCGGAGACGTACAAAATAGACTCAAAAGTTTGGAAGGAAGCATTCACCCAGGGTTTGCCGGATGGTTGTTGGCTGGGCTGCAGCATGTCGTGTTCTCATGGTGTTGATCATTTTCCGCTTAAAACTGGGCCTTATGCCGGTGAATGCGTCCTGGTGGATGGACCAGAATACGAAAATGCCGCAGGACTAGGATCGAATATCGGTAATTTCGATCCTCAGAAGGTGCTGGAGCTAAATTTTTATTGTGATACTTATGGCGTGGATAGTATTTCTTTTGCCAATTGTGTGGCGTTTGCAATGGAATGTTACGAAGCTGGGATTATCAACACGGAAAACACTGGCGGGCTCGAACTTGATTTCGGAAACGGTTCTGCTGCGCTGGAATTACTCCATCAAATGGCTCGGGGTACTGGTTTTGGCATGATCGTTGGACAGGGGGTCCGCCTTATGAAGGCGTACTTTGTGCGCGAATATGCTGCTGACCCGGTCTTCCTCCAGGATATCGGCATGGAAATCAAAGGTATGGAGATTTCAGAATATCTGACCAAGGAATCAATTGCCCAACAGGGCGGTTATGGCCTGGCTACCAAAGGTCCTCAGCACGATGAAGCCTGGCTGATTTTTATGGATCAAATTCACAACTTGCTGCCCACTTTTCAAGACAAGGCCGAAGCTTTGCACTACTTTCCAATGTGGCGCACCTGGTTTAGCCTGCATGGTTTATGTAAGTTGCCGTGGAATGACATCTCTCCTGCAAACAACAAGCAGACTGCTGAACCCGCCAAGGTGCAGGAGCATGTCGAAAACTACACCTGGATCCACGAAGGCGTGACAGGAAAGCCAACCACTGTGGATGACTTATTGGCTCAGTCTGAGCGTGTGTACAATTTCCAGAAAGTATTTGCACTGCGCATGGGGCGCGTGGGTCGAAAGCATGATTATCCGCCTTACCGCGCAATGGGTCCGGTGACCCAGGTTGAATACGAATCGCGTGCGGAGCGTTATGATGAGCAGCTCAAACGTTTGCTCGGAATTGATCCTGCTGGAATGGAAACTCAAGAAAAACTGGCTGTTCTTCGCAAATATCGCGAGGAACAGTATGACCAGCTGGTTGACACAGTCTACCGGCGTCGTGGCTGGGATTCTAATGGGATTCCAACTCCTGAAAAACTCAAGGAGTTGGGTATGGATCTGCCCGAAGTATTGGCTGTCATAGCGTGGGCTCAGAAAGCAGTTTAGATAATTACCTGCAGATTAATATCTCAGCCTGGATACTGGCATTCGGAAAATATGTATTTTAATTTTCGGGAAGTGGGTGATTTTATCGATATTAATGCCATATCTGCGGTCATCATCCCAAAATATGGCCACTTTCTTGGCCTGTTGTGGGAAATATTTTCACTGGATTTTCCAGAATAGGGGTTTTTCATAGCACTCTTAGGGATTTTGGTAAACGTTATCAACGTTAATAGAGTTATCAAGCAGTCCCGGGAAACCTTCCCCGGGACTGCTTGATAACTGAAATGTGCCTGCCTTGTACTGGACTGTCTGGATTGGGATCAGACTTATGCCAGCAGGTCTTTTTTAATCTTCCAATTGGTTGGAACCTCAGGATACGCTTGCATATATTCCTCGTATTCACCAAATAGTTTGATAAATACACCCATCAAACCTCGCCTCATTCCGACCCCACCCTGGGAGGCGTGACAGGCGCTGGCGGCTGCTTTGATGTTCTGGACTGAGCTTATATCGATTTTTGCGTGGGTGGGAAAATTGACTTCCGCAATCGATTTCATGTCAATATCGCCATTGCGCCCAAATTTACGCGGATTTTGTCCAAACAAGGGCATCAATTTAACCGCCATTTTCAAGAAACCGCGCGGAAAAGTGTGAAAGAAAAGCTTTTCAGGTTGGAATGGTGCACCTGATTCTGGGTGAAAGGCTGGATCTGCAGCCTTTTCAAAGGCCAATACGGTTGCATTGTGAATGTGAATATGGTCAGGATGCCGGTAGCCGCCGATCGGATCGAAGGTCAAAATAATATCAGGCCTTGTTTCCCGAATATACCTGACTACTTTTCCGGCAACTTCGTCCACCGAGTGTGCTACCTGCGCATCCGGGTGTTGGTTATCCGGAGAGCCGGGCATTCCAGAATCGCGGTAATCGAGAAAATAAACATTTTTTAAGCCAAGATGTTTGGCAGCGCAGCGCAATTCGCTTTCGCGCAGTTCTGCAATCGATGAAAAACCTTGCATGTGTTCGGCAGCAACATCACCCACCTCGCCGCGAGTAGCGCAAACCAGGTAAACTTCATAGCCTTTTTGGGCATAAAGGGCTAACGTGCCGCCCATTCCGAAGGATTCGTCATCGGGGTGGGCAAGAATGGATAGAATAACAGGTTGTTTCAATGTAACTCCTAAATCGGATGAATATTGTCGACAAATTGTAACACACGCATCATCACCTTGAGACTGACTTCCCTGCAAATGGCTGCGCAGGATTTTTTGCTGATGGAAATTCCAGGTTGTCTTTAGCTCCCATAAGGAGCAGCATTGCGCTCTATTTTACGCATGGTGCTTTCCAAAGGAATTCTCATATCGATAATGACTCCCGGACCGTTTATCCGGTTGCGCAGGTTTATTGTGCCCCCAGACTTCCATACCAGAGTGGCGACCATCGGAAATCCGAGCCCGAGTCCGGGGATTTCGCCGGTAAAGTCTTTCTCGCCCTGAAAGTACGGCAGCCAGGCCCACTGCAATTGTTCGACAGACAGGCATACGCCATCATCTGAAATTCGCATCTGGATGAAACCTGGTTCTGTTTGCCCAACCGAGACTTCAATTAGGGGTTCATGCTTGGGATGGAATTTGCGGGCGTTTTCAAAAAGCTCGTGTATGATGATTTCGACCGCATCGGGGGTCATCGCAATCCTGCTCGGATACAAAATTTCAGGGATAGAAAATAATACATTGGTAAGTTTTAAATTTGAGCAGACGGATTTTACTAATTCAGGAAGGTCCCTGAGGGTCAGGGCAGTTCCCAGGTTGAGAGCCAGCGGCGCATCAATATAAGAAAGAATGGTGCGCACCTCCTCTGCCAGGCGGTCCGTGCCTTTAATCGCAGATGCCAGCATATTCTTGATTTCTTCCGGCGAAAGTACTTCGAGCTGGTTTTTGATGATTGTCATACTCATCATCAACATGGACATCGGGGTACGCAGTTTATGGGCTACTACAGTGTGGAAACGGCGCATATCCTGGTAAATGGACATGCGTTCAGTTACATCTCGCAGGCGTACCAGACGCTGATATTCCACTCCACCCGGCGGTTCCAAGGCTTCAAGTACCACCCAGACTGCGCGCGCGGTTGGGCTTTCAGGTTGGATCAGAAAACAGGGGGCAGGGTCTTCCAACCAGCTTGCCCAGGTTTCCGGCGGCTTCGGTAGGTACTGTCTCTCGACTACATTTACAAAAGGGAGCCCGAAGAAATCATCCGGCATATTTAATAAATGTATGGCGCGATCGTTGGCATAGTGGATGGCACCAGATCTGTCCAGCATCAAGTAACCTTCATGCGCATTTTCAACCATCCACGAAAAGCGGGTCAGGTCGGCTACCAGGTAGCGTTCCCGGTTAAACCGGCTCAGACTGCGCAGGCGGGCAAGAATTTGCAAACCATCGAGTGGTTTATCCAGAAAGTCATCCACGCCGGAGCTCAGGCCGATTGCGCGTGCATCCCCAGCTTCGCGGTCAACCAGCATTATGATCGGCGTGCCATCCAGTATCCGGTTTGAACGTAAGCGTCGCGAGACCTCGAAGCCATTGTTGGTTGGGCTATTATCCACGACAACGATTGATGGAAGCATGTCCAGGCATTTTTGTACACCTTCATCACCAGATACAGCAAAATCCATGCCAAATCCGGTCCCACTCAAAATCTCATCAAACATAATTTGCGTGGTCTGGTTGGATGTTATGAGTAAAATGGTGACACGCTGGTTGGTTTTCATACTGGATATCCATCCGGATTATTACAGGCGAATTGGAAAGTTACGTGTTTTACCTTGCAGAAAGATGAAACTTTGGGATGCCATCATGAGCCTGCAATTTTATATTTTACTTCGCCGTTATTAGGGCAGTTTATAGGCTCAGAATATCTTTTATGACTCTCGTCTGATCAGTTTATCGGCCAGGTTCATCAGCGCCTCTCCGGCAATCCCTTGCGGATCAGCTTCGCGCAGATTGTTGATGGCCATATCAGTCATCTGTTTTGACATCTCATGGGTATAGGCATAACCGCCCTCACTTGCCAGCAGTTTTGCCATTTCTTCAACCTCATCAGGGTGGATTGGTCCTTGTGCCCAGCGTTTCGCGAATTTGCCTTTTTTACCTAACCCTACCAAAACTGGGAGCGATTTCTTGCCTTCGAGCAGGTCACTGGCGGCAGATTTTCCTGTGATGGCCTCATTTCCCCAGATTCCGAGTATATCATCCTGTATTTGGAAAGCCAGTCCCAGGTAATGACCAAATGAACGGTAAGCATCAATGCTGGCTTCATCTGCACCACCCAGGAGCGCGCCCAGGGCACAACAACCAGAGAGCAGCGCAGCTGTTTTTCCGCTGATCATTGGCCAGTAATCATCCACGCCCAGGTCTGTGCGTTTTTCGTAAGATATATCAAGATACTGTCCCCTTGTCAGATCCAAGCTGGTATTCTGCAGAATTTGGGAAGCCTTGACAACTGTTTCAGCCGGATATTTGTCGATTAGATCTAATGTGGCAAGGTTAGACAGCACAAATAATCCATCACCAGCGTTGATAGCCTGAGCGATACCCCATTTTGTCCAGAGTGTGGGACGTCCGCGGCGTTTTTCTGAATTATCCTGAATATCATCGTGTACCAGCGAAAAGTTGTGGATCAATTCAACTGCGGCGGCGGCGGGTAGGGCGGATTCCCAGCTGTTTTCAGCTGGTTTGCCTGGTTCCGATCCTGTTGCAGCACCTGTTAATAACACCAGTAAGGGACGGATGCGTTTGCCGGTGGCTTCAGGGCCTGCCCCTTCACCGGTCCAGCCCATATGGTAAGTCAGCATGTCATGGAAGCTTTTGGTGCGAGGCACATTAAGGCGGAAAACCTGTTTCTGAAGCTCGGTTTCGATCGCGGCAAGCATAATTTTGATCAGATCAGTCATTGTTTCAACCTCTGGAACTCAGGATGGGCAAACGAGATTATAACCTGTCAGTGTTTCAACCTGCTGTATTAGTTGCCCGCCAGCTAGAACCCCGTTGTGGATTCTCGTGGGCGAGTATCTATTTGCGGTATCTTTCTTTTGGTCTTTATCATCCTGATTTTGCCGTTCCAATACAAGATAGTCGCTGGGGTTGCCCAGCTGCCTCACCGTGTGAGTAATTATTTTGGCGCTGTAGATTATATTTTCATAGAATGGGGTTCAAAATACTCTGATCATTCTCAAATGTGGCGTAGTTGAATGTTTTGGATGGCAGATATGTTTCCAGCGCCGGCGGCAAACATTGAAACCTGGATCTGACGGCGGGTGAGATTCATGAGTTGTGCGGCATTTTCTGTGGAAATGGTGGCGGCTTTTAGAAATTGTCCCGCCATACCGCCCAATTGCGCACCCAGGGCAAGACATTTGGCGATATCCAACCCGTCTTTGATACCACCGCTTGCGAAAATAGGCATACCAGGGCTGGCGTGCTTTACATTCAAAATCGATTCAACGGTTGGAATGCCCCAACCAACAAAGCTTGCGGCCAAATTGCGTAGGAACTCATCTGGAGCACGATACATCTCGACTTGCGACCAGCTGGTCCCCCCCGCTCCGGCAACATCGATCGCTGCAACCCCGCATTCGCTCAGCCGCCGGGCGGTCTTTTCTGAAATGCCCCAGCCAACTTCC
Source organism: Chloroflexota bacterium (assembly GCA_026390035.1). GTDB lineage: Bacteria > Chloroflexota > Anaerolineae > Anaerolineales > Villigracilaceae > UBA5195. The sequence goes on along the minus strand of JAPLGT010000093.1, from coordinate 12,812 downwards.
TTGGCTATGACGGGAATGGTTAATTTGCGACAAACAGCCTCGATTTTTTTCGCCAAATCCTTCCAGTTCGTATTTCCGCCAGCCTGGACTGCTTCCTGCAGAGGGTTCAAGTGTAGATATAAAGCATCAGCAGCGATCATATCCACCGCTCGCTGGCAATCGTCCACACTGTAACCGTAATTCAACTGCACTGCGCCAAGATTGGCGAACAGGAGAATATCAGGTGCGACCTTGCGCACCTGGAAAGATGCCACCTGCTCGGGGTGTTCAAGCGCGGCACGCTGACTGCCAACCCCCATGGCCAACCCACATATTTGGGCGGCTTCGGCCAGCCGGAAGTTAATCACCCCGGCATCCGGGGTTCCGCCCGTCATCGATGAAACCAGTATGGGTGCTTGCAACACTTTATTGAAAAGCATCAAACTGGTATCGACCTCATCCAGATCCAGTTCGGGCAGTGCTTCATGGATGAATTGAATCTTCTCAAGCCCGCTTGTCTGCGCGGAGCGTACATCCTGCTCTAAATTGATTTTGATGTGATCATCTTTTCGTGTGGTAATTGGCGCAACTTTTGTCATTGTACTGTGTTCCTGTGTATTGATACCTAGCATGGTGGTAAAATGACCCCTGCAAATTAAATAATAGATTTACCTACAGGAGGAATATATGGCTGATACTTATGGTGAGATTAAGGCAATTATCGTCGATCTGCTCGGCGCTGACGAAAGCAAGATCACGATGGAAGCTCGTTTCCGTGAGGAACTCGAGGCTGATTCACTCGACCTCGTCGAATTGATCATGGCTTTTGAAGACAAATTCGGCGCGGAAATCTCTGATGACGATGCTCAGAAAATTACATCTGTTGGCGAAGCCGTCAGATATATCGACAGCCACCGATAGTCAGTATTGTTATTATACAGGATGGGCAGGTCCTTGGACCTGCCCATCCTGTATTTTTTTATTAATTTGGAACCAGGCCAAAATACCTGGTTGATATTTATCTCAACAACGAAGGTATTTCTTCAGGGTGTCGCGCAACCTTGACACCTGCTTTTTCCAGTGCCTTAATCTTATCATCCGCACTGCCAGAGCCACCTTCGATGATGGCACCAGCATGACCCATGCGTTTACCAGCTGGCGCAGTTTGCCCGGCGATGAAACCGACAACCGGTTTGGTCATTTTAGTGGCAATGAATTCTGCTGCTCTTTCTTCGTCTGAGCCGCCGATCTCTCCAATCATAACAACTTTATCGGTGTGAGGATCATCCTCAAACATTTGCAACACATCAATATGATTGGTGCCATTGACCGGGTCGCCACCAATACCAACAGTGGTTGATGAACCCAGACCGACCTGTTTTAGAGCGTAAAGCACTTCATAGGTCAAAGTGCCTGAGCGTGAGACAATCCCAATATTACCCGGGATGGCGATATCGCCCGGAATAATGCCTACCTTGGCTTCTCCGGGGGTCAACAAGCCAGGGCAGTTTGGCCCAAGCAGCCGCACACCCTTCTGATCAATATAATTGCGAACCCGCATCATGTCACTGACCGGGATACCTTCGGTAATGCAGACAATGAAGGGTATGCCCGCATCGGCAGCTTCAAAGATCGCGTCTGCGGCAAATCGAGCCGGGACGAAGATGATGCTGGTATTTGCGCCACTGGCTTCCACCGCAATTTTGACTGAGTCAAAGACAGGGATTCTCTCGTCAACCCATTCACCACCTTTGCCAGGGGTTACCCCGGCAACCACGTTTGTGCCGTAAGCTACCATCTGGCGGGTGTGGAATAAGCCTTCACCACCGGTAATGCCCTGTACGAGCAGGCGAGTTTCTTTGTTTACTAAAATGCTCATGACTGGGCTCCTTTTGCTGCCGCGACGGCTTTTTGGGCGGCGTCAGCCAGGGTTTCGGCGGTGATCATATTTGCATTCGCCAGCATGGCCCGGCCTTCCGCGGCGTTTGTGCCCACCAGGCGCACAACCATCGGCACCTTGGGTTTTACTTCAGCAATCGCGGTCAAAATACCTTTTGCAACTTCATCGCAACGGGTAATACCACCGAAGATGTTGAACAGGATGGCTTTTACGTTGGTGTCGCTCAGGATGATGCGCATTGCAGCGGTCACTTTATCCGCTCCTGCGCCGCCCCCGATATCCAAGAAATTGGCCGGGTCGCCGCCAAAGAGTTTGAGAATATCCATCGATGCCATCGCAAGACCGGCGCCGTTTACCATGCAGCCAATATTTCCATCCAACTTGATGAAAGTCAAGCCATATTTGCGCGCTTCAATCTCAGATGGGGCATCCTCATCAGTATCGCGCATCTCAGAAAGTTCAGGATGACGGAATAGGGCATTGTCATCAATAACCATTTTGCCATCAAGCGCCGTCAATTTATTATCTTTACCGATGATCAATGGGTTGATTTCGGCCAGGGTGGCGTCGTTGTCATTGTAAACCTGCCAGAGGCTCTTTAGGATTTCTCCAAAAGATTTCCAACACTCGCGAGGCAGGTCAATTCCGGCGGCAATATCTCGTGTCTGGTAGTCTTTAATTCCTACCAACGGGTTGATATGAACTTTGATGATCTTTCCTGGGTCCGATTTGGCAACCTCTTCAATTTCCACACCACCGGCCGCAGAAGCCATGATAACTGGTTTCTTGGCAGTCCGGTCGTTGGTAATCCCAAGATAGATCTCTTGTTGTATCGAGGCAGCTTCGTCAACCAATACTTTGCGTACTGGCAAACCCTTGATTTCCATCGATAATATTTGAGTGGCGAATTGTTCTGCTTCCGCAGGATCTTTTGCCACTTTGATGCCGCCAGCTTTACCTCTTCCGCCGACCAGCACCTGCGCCTTAATCACAACGCGGCCACCTAGTTCTTCAGCGATTTGTCCTGCTTCGCTTGCGGTCGACGCGATTCTTCCCTTTGGGATCGGAATCCCATAGCGGGAAAAAATCTGTTTCGATTGATATTCGTGGAGTTTCATGCGGGTTGTCTCCCTGATGAGTTTAGGGCGTTATTCCCTGTCTTTGCAGAAATGAATTATACCATCCCTATAAAGACGGCGAGCGTCTGGCCCAAATATCAGCCCGGTTTCGTTTTTGAGACCGGGCTGATAAATTTTCATGTTGGTTATTTTGCCGGTACGCTAAAGCGCATTAGCCGGTTATTGCCTGCATCAGTAATCCAGACATTCCCGCCGGGATCACTGGCGATGCCGCTTGGTAGACCAAAAGTGGCATCGTCTGTGCCAAATTGTCCCCAAAGCTGCACGAACTGACCTTCCCCGTTGAATTCGATGACACGATAACCCTCTGGGTCCGTCACAAATACATGCCCATCAGATCTAACGGTTAAGAACGGTTTATTATCAAGAGATTGGCTTGACCAGCCCGAGATGGCCCACTGCCTGATCGATGAATAGTTGATGCCATCGATCGTATCCAGAACCTGTACACGTTGGTTCCAGGTATCTGTGACGTAGACTTTCCCGCTTGCGTCCACTTTGACGTCTACCGGTTCGCTGAATTGGCCCGCATCAAAGCCTTCAGTTCCAAACTGGGTTAGGATCGCGCCATTTGAATCAAAGACCACGATGCGTTTATTGCCGGTATCGGCAACGTAAACCTTGCCTTGCGAGTCCACCGTGATGCCTCGCGGACCATACAGTGCTCCGGGTGTCTCTGTCGTGCCGAATACTCCCCACATTTTAAGCGGGGTGCCATCCGGACTGAATTTTTGCACACGGTGGTTCCAGGTATCGCTGACATAAACGCTGCCGTCCGGGCTAACCGCCACACCCCAGGGTTCGTTGAAGGTTCCGATGGGCGCATTCCCTGCGGATTGATCTGCGAAGGTTCCCCAAACCTTGATCACCTTTCCGTCTGCGCTTAAATGTTGGATGCGGTGATTGCGTGAATCCGCAACATACAAGCTACCATCTGGCGCGAAGGCAATTCCGCGGGGCGAATTAAACTGGCCTGGTTCGGCGCCAAGAGTTCCCATTACAAAGTTGGCGGGAAGGTTAATCACCCCATTGGCGTACGGATCAATTTTTGGTTGAGGGACTGTTTTTATCCCGTAATTCCAAATTTTATCAGCCACATCCTTACGGATATACAGACGCATTTTATCTGATGGATCCCAAGTGTTTTCGTTAATGCCGACACTGTTAGTAACTTCACCGTAAAGCTTGTAATCCCGGTTGAGCCAGATATCGAAAATGGCGGTCCGCATGCGTGGATCGTTTAGAGCACCGCAAACGCGCGAAAAATCATATCTTGGCAGAAGTTTGAGCCCTGATAACAAGCCTGTGCATGAATAGGTCTCATCAAATGGGATAGCTGGGTCGGGCCGGGTGCTGACCAGGTTAAAGTAATCCTGATTTGGCCAGACCATGCGGATGTAATCGAAACGATAAAAATTATCGCTGACGATCGGTTCGATTTTGGCAAAGTTATTATCACCGACGATGATTGCCGGAACTTCGCGCAAGGATCGGTCAGGTTGAGCGCCATAAAAACGCGCATTTGGGTATTCGCGCATATACCACGACATAGGCCAGGAAGTGTCGTCATCGTACGCTACGACAATATCTTTTCCGCCGACCGTCTTTTCGGAAAGATCATCAACCTGTCGGAGAACATCTTTCACACCGCTGAAACTGTGGGCATAGACGAGATATTCCTGGGCGCTGTCAAACTTCAAGTAATTGGCACGATAAGAAGCGCGTATAGTTAATACGGCCAGGATACCAAAAAATACCAGTACGTTTAAGTAAATGGATTGTTTGTAATCCCAATCATTGAGCAAACGGGTTAGCCCAAATAAACTGGCCACGGCGCCCAGAATTGCGAAAATAAAACTGGTGGTTGCTTGCAGCTGGGTCAGCTCCTGCCCTTCGAAGGGCCGTGGGCTACCCAATAATGCAATTAAAATTCCAACAATGCTTAAGGTGAAGATTGCCAGCAATGCAAGAACAAGCAAGGCATTGCGGCGCTGCAATTCTTTCCAGTCGATCCGGTCAATCAGGCTCCCAATCGCCCAGCCTCCCCATAGAACCATAGGCAGGGACATATGGAATGTTAACCAGGGCATCTTTTCGCCGGCGATTGTAAAGGCAGCGATGCTTGTGATCGTCCACCAGCCAAGCAAACTGAGCAAGTTGGTGCGAGTATCCACCTCATCATCAGCCTGGATTGGGTTTTCATCGTTGGTTTGTCTGCGTAAACTTAGAAAACCCGCAAGAATGCAGGCGCAAGCTGGTAAAAATTCGTAGATTGGGATGGTGATCAGGACATAATAGTACCAGGGTTGCGAACCGCGTTGAACACCTTGCTGCTGCAACCAGTAGCCTAAAGAGCCCACTGAGCCGGTAAAGAATCCGGCGCCATTTGTGAAAACAGTGGTATAGAGCAGGATGAAAGGTGCCCAAAATATCAGGGCCATCTTCCACCAGATATCACGGTTCCACCACATACCGATCGCAATTGTTATCAGGACAATCGGCCCCATGAATGCTCCGGTGCGAATTAGCCCGGCAGATGAATAATCGAGTGGGTCCCAACCAAGGATATAAACCGGAAACGCGGAGAGCTGTGGCAGGACGATGGTTCCAAAAACCATCAATAGGTCAAAAGATCTTTCTTTGCGGATATTTTCAAGGCTAAATCCGCGGATGAGAAAAAAGATGGCGGCGGCCAATGCCAGAACGGCCAGGCCCCCGAGCATGATCATGGGCGTGAGGCTGGCAGTATCATGAGGTAATAGTGCGGTCGTAGCACTTGGGATGGCCGGTGCGGCTGTCTGTTCTCCGCTTAAATCGCCTGCTTTTTTTGCTGAGATCGCCAGGTAGCCGGTTGCGCCTAATAACATCATCCCAAGTAGTAATGTCGTCAAAAAGCCGCGATAATTTTTCTGTCCACCGATCCAGGGTTTTTGTAAGACCCGGACCAGGAAGTAAACTGCGAGATAGATCAATAGTTGGGCGGTATAAATAAACGAGGTTTCCTTGGTCAGGTAATGGATGACCAGGGAACCAGCGATTAAATAAATATATTTTGCTTTTCCGGTTTCAAAATAACGAAGGACACTGTAAAGCAAAACAAATAAGGATACGGCTACATAAGAATCTTCGCGTGTATAGCGTCCATAATAGAGCAGGAACGGCGAAATGAGCGCCATCACTGCCGCGGCTAATGCCCCGGCGCGTCCAAGATACCGGCGCCAAATCCAAATGGCCGCGATAGCCAGGACACTGAAAGTTGCGGCTGGGATGCGGGCCACAAAGTCGCTGGCGCCAAACATGAAATAAGAAAGGGCAATCAGGTGGAATTGTAATGGCCCATGCATCATCGGGTTATGCTGGTATCCCTGCCCTTTATAAAGCAAATATGAAAAGTATGTGTGCAAACTTTCATCATGACTCATGGCGCGTGCGCCCAGGTTGTAAAAACGGGACGCAACGGCGGCTAACATGATCAAGCCGAAAATTAACACTTCAACTGTCAGCCAGGGAAGGGTGGAAATGGGCGTGTGGTCTAACCAGTTTCGTTTTTCGTCGTTCATAAATATAGGCTCTCTGGGATTGGATGCGTGACTTATACTTCAAACTGAATTTTCTGACAAGCGGCTGAAAAACAAATCCGCTTTGTAGTGTAAGCTGATGACCCTGCAAAATGAATTGATTTAATTGGGTGAATTGTTGATCATAATTGGATAATCCCTGGTTTAATGTGATTATTTCCAGCGATAGACTGCCATATTTTCGCTGCCGTAAGCCCGACTAAATACTGATGCGCTCGTAAAAACCTGTGTTTTTCCTGAAATTAAATCAGGGTACCAATTTGGGAAAGCTACCAGGTAACGAACATGCTTGTTATTCAAAAAAGCTGCAAGTTGACCCTGATCCCGCATAAAAGGAATTATTTCTGGCGATATTAGACCAGCAAGGTCGATTAATTGATGCGAACCAAAGTATCCAAGTGCTCCAATATCATGCGCAGCAATTAATTCATCGCCGGGTACGTTCTCCGCCACCCATTGGGCTGTATTAACCATTTCGCTTTCAATGATGGCAACATCCCTGGCGTATGTCCATGCGCCAATGATAAAGAAAGCTACGCATAGTAAGCTGGCTGAGAGTACCCAGACGATTTGGAACGGTCTGATTTTTGGCCGGGCCGCCTGTGATAAAAAATCTGCGCCTGCCAGGCTGCTCAAAAGCATAAACACTGGGATCGCGGGCATTCCGTAGCGACCGTGTTGGTACGTGACTGGCAGGCTGAAGGCATACAAACCAGGAAACAAAATCAGCCACAAATAGCTTGATATTATAGCCCAATCATGCTTTTTAATGGCACTGTAGCCATAAAAAATGGCAGCAGGCAAGAGCATGATCCCGACACCCGTCAGAGGCTGAAGGATTTGTTGATAATAGCGCAGATATAAAGGTAACTGTTGCAAAGCCGCATATTCGGTTTGCTTGGCATAATAAGTATTCGGCATGGGAGTTCCAACCAATACCAGGTTGAACAATAAATAAAATCCAACCAGAAGCGTAAACCCAAGCCCGGCCTTGAGAATGTCAGTTCCCCGATCTTTCAATGGCAGTTTCGACAGAATAATGGCAAGAAATAATGGGATCAATAAGGTCATTCCGTCTGGCCGTACCCAGACGCTTAGCCCGACGATTAGCCCTAGGATTACCTTGTTTTGTTTTGGATTTAACAGGCATGCAAAAAATAACGTCATTAAAAAAATATGCAGGCTGGTTTCCATTCCAGAAACGGCTGCCCAAACGAGATGCCATTCACAGGCAAATAAAATACCTACCCATGGAAATTTAGGACGATAAAGCTTTATGCGCCGGCGGACTGTCCATTCTGCCAGGGATGCTGTTCCCCAAAGACAGATTGCGCCTAGCAGGAAGGTCCAGACATACGGGTTGACCCCCAGTAAATGGCCGATTGCCAGCAGAAATGACCAGAGTGGTGAAGTCGACCCACCCGCTGAAGGCTGTCCTGGAAAAAACTCCCAGCGTCCTGCTTGGGCGAGGCTGCGCGCGTAAGTCTGGTGAATCCAGGCGTCATCGAGTGGAAAGCCAATCCGATAATATTTTAAACTCGCAAGCACGTAAAGACTGATCGCTCCGGCAACTACTCCGGCGAGAATAATCGGAATTCGTTTCCCCATCATATTTGTAGTGGGTATCGGGACTGGCGCCTTATTTTGCATTTGATATCGTTATTCCGGTTATTTCTCGTAATCCACGCTAAGTTTGAGATGCCGGCAGGCTCTAAATATATTCATGTTGCTCATTTTCCGCCGAATAAATTCATTTAGTGTTGGCCTGACGTGATGCGAGTTGACCACATCCGGCTTGAATATCAATACCTCTGCGAATTCGGATGGTACAGGGAATACCATTTTGTTCAAGGATTTGCTTGAAGGCATCCGCCCTTTCGCGGGTGGTGGCTTTTCCTTCATAACCATTCGTTGGGTTCAAAGGAATGGCGTTGACATGGCAGATCAGGCCTTTTAACAGGCTTGCCAATTTTCTGGCCTGTTCGGGTGTGTCATTGACTCCATTGATTAATGCCCATTCAAACGTAATCCGTCGACCGGTTGTTTCGACGTATTCCCGGCAAGCCTGGATTAATTCTTCCAGATCATACTTCTTATTGACTGGCATCATGCTCAAACGCAGGGCATCTTCAGCCGCATGCAGGGATACCGCCAGATTTACCTGCCGTTTTTCAGATGCAAACTGACGGATGGCAGGCGCCAGCCCGGAAGTGGATATCGTAAACCGGCGAGCTCCAAAATTATAGCCATCCGGGTCATTCAAGCGGTCAATGGCTGCCATCGTATTGTCGTAGTTATGAAAGGGTTCGCCCATGCCCATCAAAACAATATTGGTTACCACATCATTCTCGGCCTGCAGCACATGCGCAAAATACATTACCTGGGCAATAATCTCACCGCTGGAAAGATGCCTTGTGAAGCCCATCTGACCCGTGGCGCAGAATGTGCAGCCCATGGCGCAGCCCACTTGTGTGGAAATGCATATCGTCCGGCGGCGGTCATAACGCATCAGGACGGTCTCGATCTGGCGTCCATCCTGTAATTTGAAGAGTGTTTTCCGTGTCAGCCCATCTGATGAATCAAGTTTGAGGGATGGCGTTAGAATATCAAAACGAAAATTTTCAGCCAGCCTGTCACGCAATTCCTTCGGAAGGTCGGTAAATTCATCGGGGGATTGCCAGAAATTTTTATAGAGTCCGGTCCAAATCTGTCTGGCTCGAAAAACAGGTTGACCCCAGGTTGTTAAAATATTGCTAAGTTCAGAAAACTCGAGATCATAGATAAGCATGTCAGACCATTTGTGCAAAGGGTAATTCTTTGGAGCGGGTTTTGGGATGAATGGCCCAATTTCCCGTAGGGATGAATGACCTTTCAGGTTGGGTTTTTCAACCCAGTCCGGGATAAGTCATCGCAAAATTTGTGTTTGTGACAGCCTGGGTTTTCAGGCGTGCTTAGTGGTTGGCACCCACCAGGCTGGCTAAATCGTCAGTAATAATATCCACGGCCGGAGTCCAGCTTTGAGCTTGTTCAATTGTGCTGACTCCAGAAAGTACCAGTGCGGTTGGACAACCAATCGCCTGACCTCCGGCGATATCGGTTTCGAGTCGGTCGCCAACTACGATGGTGGCATCCCGGGGCGTTTTAAGCCGCTCTAAAGCCAATTCAAGAATATAGGGATATGGCTTCCCAGCATAGATTGGCTGGATATCTGTGGCAGTTACGATGACTGAAATCCATGCGCCAGCCCCTGGTATCTGCCCACGCGGAGTGGGAAAAGTCCGATCGGGATTGGTGGCAAAGAATGGTTTCCCTGCCCTTACCAGCAGTGTGGCTTCGCGCATCTTGTCGAAGCTGATGCCCCTGTCAATCCCAATCACGACAGCCTCGGCTCTTTCGGCTTGCTCAATAGATAATAACTCGAAGCCAGTTTCTCGCATGGCATCCTGCAGACCCTGTTCCCCAATCGCGAAAATCGGGGCGCCAGCGGGCAGTTGGCGCGCCATCATATCGGCCACGGCCAGGGATGATGTGATTACCTGCCATGGCTCAACGCTCACTCCGAATTCGAGAAGTCGCTGGACATATTGGTTGACTGTTCGAGATGAGTTGTTTGTGGCCATAGCCACACCCAGTCCCAACTCTTTAATGCGAGAAAAAATGGAGGCAAGATTGCCGATCGGGGCAGAATCTGTCCACAGTACGCCGTCCATGTCCAGGATCAGACCTTTGGTGGTTGATGGGATCAATGTCATTTTCCAAACTTTCCAAGTAGATAGTCATAAATAGGGGCGTCGATCCATCCGGCGCTCGGGTCACAGCGTTCTTCAAAGTTTTCGTTGCCAGTAAAAGACCTTAAGGCTTCCCGGGTTGCAAGATCGTAGCTGCCACTGGACGGTATTTTTAGATAACCAAGTTGGTTCATTATTTTTTGAATTGCAAGCAGCTGTGCGCCTTGCAATTGGATACGTTCATCTGCGGGACTTTTACCAAAATGGAGCCGGTGCAGGTATATCAGCTCACCCAGTTTACTAACCGGGTCCGAATCATCATCTACCCGATAATCGAGCATGCGGTCATTATAACCGCCATAACCGCCCTGGTCTTTGACCACGAGCAGAGCAGCGCTCTGCCGGCCGCGTTTATCTCCACCAGCCCGGTCGCCAGCCAGTAATGCCGCCTGTAACCGGTCGATAATATTACCATCCAGGCTCAAAAAAGCGGCCTGCATGGCAGGGACAACTTGATCATTCGACAAGGTGTTGCCCTGAATAGCATAACCCGGGCCAGACACCCCGCCAGCCCAATCTGTGCATTCTTTTCCCGTAAATGTTGCGGCGCGGCCCTCTGAATCGACAATCCCAACCTGGCGCGCTTCTCGGCCCTCATCTGATTCCAATAGCTGCGCAAGTGTTTTTTCAGCGCTTAGCCCTTGGCCCAGCAGCTCGAGGCCGTTTGGGCCGAAGGATGTGTTGGCAAAAGCCTGTGTGGCTATCGCACCTCTGCCAGCTAATGCCCAGGGGACAACCGCACCGGCGGCCGGGAATTTCGATGCGACGGCGATACCCCAGGTTTGATTTTGATTATCGTAAGCGACAATAGAGAATGTGGATGGATGGATCAATTGGGCGGTCTCCCGTTTCGAGAACAATGTTTTTGGATAACACAATATCTATTATAAACAAAAAAAGTGCATGGCGACGCTTTTGGGCATCTGCCACGCACTTTTTTTAAATTCGGGTTTACTTCTTTTCGGGAACTTGTAATACCTGGTCTACCAGGCCGTAGGCTACAGCCTGTTGGGCATCAAGATAGTAATCGCGATCTAGATCGCGTTCAATGATCTCAAGCGGTTGACCTGTATGTTTGGCCATGACACCGTTTAGCAGGGCTTTCAGTCGCATGATCTGCTTGGCCTGGATCTCGATATCCGTCGCCTGTCCTTGTGCTCCACCAAGTGGTTGGTGCATATGGATGGTGGCGTTTGGAAGCGCAAAGCGGCGCCCCTTGGTGCCTGCGGTGAGCAGAACAGTACCGAAGGAAGCTGTGACGCCAACTGCCACGGTGCTGATCGGATTGCTGATCATCTGCATGGTGTCATATATCGCCAGGCCGGCATAGATTACGCCACCGGGCGAGTTGATATACATTTGAATTTCTTTTTCGGGGTCTTCATGGTTCAGGAATAAAAGTTGGGCCACAATAACATTAGCCACCTGGTCATCGATTCCTGTACCGAGAAAGATAATGCGCTCTTTGAGCAAGAGCGAGTAGATATCGTAAGCGCGCTCGCCTCGACCGGACGATTCAACTACCATTGGAACAAGATTATTAAAATTGGACATTATAAGGCTCCTCCTAATCAGTTGCGTCAATCATAATCGTTTTGTGTTGGAATTACATTAAAAATGTAACGGAGAAATATTTGGGACGCGGTAACCTGGACGAGATAGACAAAATTCGGAGATCAATTTGGGGCTGCTTGGGAAAATCTGCTATCGACAGTGATGATCCTTGTGAAAACGTTTTGTTAAGTAAATGCAAAGTGCTGGCATTGCTTTTTTTTTGTAAATATATATAATATAGTAGTAACTCATTCTCAAGGAAAGGAGGAAAATCCCATGTTACTTTCTCTCAAAGAACGCGGTCAGGGTATGGTTGAGTACGCATTAATTCTTGTTTTAGTTGCTATTGTTGTCATCGCAGCATTGACAATTCTTGGCCCGCTGGTTGGAAATATCTTCAGTACCATTAACGCCAGCCTCTAATATCCTTGTATCACTATTGAGCAACCTGCCCGTTTGGGTGGGTTGTTTTTTTTAATGATCTGGAATGCGATTTTACTATTAGCTTATACCCTTCCCAGGTTCTTTCCGCAATTCTTTATTTCCTTTTTTGCAGCTTGGAACCAGCCCTGTGTTGCTTCATGTGCATGCGAAAGCACTGGCGTTTGTGGATTAGTATTCTGAGAAGCCAGGCTTTTACAAGCGTTTTACCTGGAGAATTTCGATAAACCACTCGAACTCGATGATGATTTTTTTCTCAGAGATCCGCCTGAAATGCAATTATTTACGTATTGCAATACCTTCGCCAAAATTAGTTAAAAGAAATAGGGCTTTTCGAGTAAAGTTGAAGTCTTCGACAACCCAACCTACCCGAGAAGCCCATGACAGAGATTTTAGCACTTTTACAGAACATTGCACCTCTTTTAGAGAAAAC
>JAPLGT010000007.1:0-14683 GCA_026390035.1 Chloroflexota bacterium | reverse complement strand
ATAACCTGGATCGCAGCTATCGCAATGGTTTTAGTTTTCCGCAGTTCATTGCTTATTTGCAGGATTATGATGTTGATCTGGTCAGCCTGACCGAACAGCTTGACAGCCGTACCTTTGTTGGACGCCTGATCATGATGATTTTGGCAATTACTGCCGAATGGCCGATCTGGGCTGCATCTGAACGTTCGCGCGCGGCCCAAGGCGAACGTTTTGATCGCGGTTATCATAACGGCGGTTACCGCCTGGGCTACTGCAACGGGCTTTGCTCGAACTGTACCGATCCCAATGGCGAGGATAATTGTCCGTTGTATGGCGGAGCTGAGCGGCCCGAAAGCCAGAACGGCAGCATCCAGGTGCCGCATCCCATCGAGAAACATGCGGTGCGTTTAATCGCGCATGCTTACAGCTTGGGGCAGAGTGACCGTGAAATTGCCGATTACCTGAACCAAAACTTCTTTGAGCTGCCCGATGGCGCTATTGTCAAGTTTCGCACCAAAGGCGTGCCGGGCTTGTACCCGCCAGGTGAATTCAAGCGCGATACCATCCGCGATGTTGTGCGCAACCCGTTCCATGTTGGCTATGTGGCTCATTATCCTACCGCCCCGCTCAACATGAAAGACGACCTGGAGAACCCCAAGGAAATCAAAAACACGGTTCAAAACCGGCGTCATCCAGAGAAAATTCAACTTGGGCTGCATGAGGCTTTGTACCCATATGAGATGTGGGAGCAAAATATGCAGCTACGCGAGGCAAAGGGATCGACCCCCACGACCGCTGGAAAGCCAATGGCTGGCTATTTGCTGAAAGGGGTTGGCCGTTGTTTCGAGTGTTTGGACTGGGATCGCCGCCGGGCCTCCTTGCGTGGATCAAACAATGGCAGCGGCACTGCTACCTACCGCTGCGCCACAGTGCATGAACGCCATAAAGCGGCCCAGCCGAATGAGGCTATCGGAAATATTTTAGAAGGCACCCATTTACAGGCCAGCCCGGATGCTGGATTTCTGGAGTTGATGGATCGTCACACGCACACCTCGCTGCCTGCTTTAAATCTGGAGACACAGGTCGAGGCCCTGTTTGAGAATTTCGAAATCCCGTCCGGGTGGTATGACCTCATCCTGGCTTATTTCTTCTCCAATGACGGCATGAGTGAGTATGAACGCAAGAGTTACAATCTTTACAAAAAGATGGAACGTCAGATCGAATTGCGGCGCAAGGGGCTGATTGATCAGGCGCAGTTTGACGAGGAGTTTGACAGGCTGACCATCGAGATCAATAAGGTCAAACCAACCAATAGCCCTGGGGCCCCAGAAATCATTCATCTGTTTACGGATTTCCGAGTGCTCTGGCCAAAGCTGACCGCCAATGAGCGCAATGCTCTCTTGAAAATCATGTTTGATGGTTTGTATTTTGATGGGGATGGTGTTCTTCGCAAGGTCAGCGCTCACGGGCCATTTGACCGGTTGCTGAACTCGCAATAACGATAAAAAGAGAGGCTGCCCGCACTGGGTAGCCTCTCTTTTCTATTTATGCCTTCTACTCTTCAAAATACTTGCTCAATAAAGTCAGAATTGCCTCGGAAACCTGCTTGCGCTTGCCTGGGTCGCTGATCTTCGCTACAGCCTTGGCCACCTCGACAGCTTCCTGGGGAAGTTTGTCAGCGCTGGCAGTTTTGACATCGAAAATCTCCAGCGCGGGCCAACCGGCCAGGCTGAGCAGTTCATTGGGATGCACGCCCCAGTGATTGGCCAGCAAAATACAGGCTGTAATCATCGGTCGTTGACCGCTGAGCATGCGCCTAATTGCCTGGTGATCCAGACTGGAACGCAAAGACGCTTCCCGATAACTTTCATTGTGCGCTTTAAGTAGTTCCTGAATGCGAGCCACGAGTCGTTCGTGGTCGTAGACATTCTCATATCCAGCGCGTCGTTTGCTGGCAAATGTTTCTGTTTCTGCCATTTCACCCTCCGACTAATCGGCTAAAATTTTATGGTGTCCCGATTGGGATAATCGATTATATCTTACTCGCCAACGAGGAGGCTTTTGATGCAGCACGAAATTATTTCATCACCCCTGCGCGCCGTGGGTTACCGCCGCGTCTCGATGAAAGACCAGGTGGATGGCTTCAGTCTGGATGCTCAGGAGAACAATATTCGCCGCTATGTTGAAACGCGCGGTTGGGACCTGGTTGAAATCTATGTGGATGCCGGGATCTCGGCCAAGAAAGGCAGCCACCGCCCATCTCTGGACCGTTTGCTCAAGGATGCCAGCCAGAAAAAGTTCGATGTGATTGTGGTGGACAAAATTGACCGGTTCTACCGCCACCTGAGTGGTCTGCTTGCCACCCTGGATCAGCTCAATGGTTATGGTGTCTCCTTTGCCTCGGTGCAGGAACAGTTGGATTTCACCACACCCTGGGGCAAATTGATGCTTACGGTCCTGGGAACGCTCGCGGAGATATATTTAGATAATTTGCGCCAGGAAACCCGCAAAGGCAAACTTCAACAGTTGCGTCAGGGACAATGGATTGGTGGTGTTCCCTACGGTTACTGCAATGGCCTATGCTCGCGCTGTACCCATCCCAACGGAAAGGATTATTGCCCTGACTTTGGTCAGCCGGACAAGGGGAATGGGAAAAGTCTGGCGGCACATCCAGTAGAGAGCCGGGTGGTGAAAATGGTTTTTGATTTGTACATCAACCATGAAGGCTCCAATCGCTCGATTGCCGAACAGCTCAATGGGATGGAAATTTCGTTGCCAGATGGCCGGGCCCTTCCAATTCGACAAAAAGGCGCGCCCATGCGCACTGGGCCACGGCCCTTTACCCGTGACATCATCCGGGATATGGTCAAGAGGCTGGCTTATACTGGCAAAATCGGCTACCGCGCAATGGATGCAAATGGCACCTATCCCAAACGCCGTGCTCCCAACCAGATTTACGAAGGAAACCATCCAGCACTGATCGATGATGAAACTTTCGCCCAGGCGCAAGAAGTTCGTAATATCCGTCAATCCAATATACTCGTGCGCAAGGATACTCCAGTGCGCCTTTACCCGCTCACAGGTACTTTGCGCTGCGGCTTTTGTGGCGGGACAATGCGCGGTGTTTCAAGAGTTGGTGGTCATCACTATTACGAAGACAGTAACAAACAAGATCGGGTCTGCGAATGTAAGCAAAAACTGGTTCGTGCTGACCTGATTGAACAGCAAGTAGTAAAATGGCTGAAGGATGTTGTCGCGAATGCCATCTCCGCAAAAGATGTGCAAGCACAGGAGCAGGCAGCGCAAAGTGAGAAACGCTATGAAAGGGCAGGGGAACTTTACCTGGCTGGACAGATCACCCGCGCTACCTATGAAACTGAAAAATTGCGCCAGGCAAATGCGCAAGAATGCTTGCAAAACGATAACGCCCGTGCTAGAATAACACTCGTTAACGAGATTCGTCCACAACTTGAGTTGTGGACTGAACTCACACAATTTAAACGCAAAAGGCTCCTTCGACTTGTCCTCGAAAGAGCCTACTTGCAAGAAAACGCATTCGTAGCTGCAGAGCCGACTTTTGCGTTTCAGCCTTTGGTAAGGCCATGCACGTTTGTTACCCCTTATGCAGGGGCGTGTAACAGCGGGGAGGGCGGGATTTGAACCCGCGGTCGAGGTAAAGCCCCGACACTCACTTAGCAGGCGAGCCCAATCAGCCACTCTGGCACCTCCCCATATTCACATGTAGGATAACCAAACTGCGGAGGGAGTGGGATTCGAACCCACGGTGGCTCTCACCACGACGGTTTTCAAGACCGTTACCTTCAGCCGCTCGGTCATCCCTCCGAGCGGATGCAATTCTACCATAAGTTACGGATTCAATAGGTTTTTAGCACCCATTTGGAAAAAATCGGGTTTTCAGTCTCAAAAACTGGCCTGAATAGCCTTTTTTTGAGGCTTTTAACTGCTGGCGCCACTATAACGACGCACGCCAAACTTCCAAACCTGAGATGCCACCAGGAAACTAACCGCACCAACCCCCAGGAAAATGAACACCTGCCCTCCGGCAATTTCGCCACGCAAGCCCTGCAAGGGAATGGTGGTGGCTACCGCAATGGGAATGATAAACGTGACAATCACGCGCAGCCAGACGGGGTAAACGGTGGATGGGTAACGGCCAGAATCGAGCAATGCCTGCAGGATCGTAACGTTATTGTCAAACTTGGTAAACCAGAAAGTCAGCGCAATGAGCACAACCCACAGGCTGTAAATTACCAGCGCACCGGAAAGAGTCAGAACAATAAAGATCAGGATGCTGAGCAGCGAGGTCACATCCCCAGCCATATTTATGCCAACCACCACCAGTACCACGGCCAGCACCAAGTCCCAGACACGCCAGACGGTAATACGCGCAAAACTTACCAGGAACAGGCTGTTGGCTGGCTGCAACAATGTGTAGTCCAGCGAACCATCGCGCACTGATGCGTTGAACTTTTCGGTGGCAGGCCAAAGCAACGCGGCCATCAGGGTATTTACTAACCGAAACACCCCCAGCAAGGCCACCAATTCGCCGGGGCCCCAGCCCCCAAGTGTTTTAGTATTGGTAAAGATAATATTCAGGCTGAGCAATTCCCAGCCTAACCACATGAGATTAAGCAGGATATTGATGACAGTGTCGGCGCGGTAGGCCAGCGACATCTGAAGATTGATTTTTAGGAATGTTTTGATCAGTCGCAGGGTGGCCATATTACGCTCCCACCGCAGAAAATTTCTTAACCCCATTACGCCAGACCCAGCGAAAGAACAGCAGTGCTACAGCCAGCCATAAAAATCCCATCAGGTAACCCTGTAGAATTTCAGCGGGAGAAAGGCGCCCCAGGACGATTTGAATAGGGAAGTACTTAAAAAGCTGAAAAGGCAAAAAACCGGCGATGTTCTGGATGGCCCGCGGCATGAGCTGTAATGGTACAAACTGCCCGGAGAACAACACGACCAGACCGGTATAAAACTCGTACAAAGCCCATACTCGCGTAGTCCAAAAAGCGATGCAGGTCAGCGCCGAACCGAGTAGAAAACCGACCGAAAAACCCAACACTACGGCGGGCAAAGCCAGCAAAACGCCCTGCCAGGTAACATTGGAATAATCCGGCTGGAAAAGCAGCCAGAGCACTGCCCAAACCGGGATAAGCGCCAAAAAAGTAAGTGCTTTGAAGGCCAGATTACTAACCAGGGTATTGGTCAACAGCGGATGGATCGGGCGGATAAGTTCCCCGGAGAGAGTGCCGTCCTGTATTTTATTAGCGAACATATGAATGGTTATTTCACTTGTAAGCTGATCGACGATCAAGAGAGTCATGTAATACGTGACAAAGTCGTTAGCCGTCAGACCGCTGACGCTTCCCTGGTTGCGAGCAATAGTCGTCCAGACAGCGAGGTAAACAACTGGCGAAACCAGCCAGTAAAGCAGGTACATCAACAGATTGGCTCGATATTGCCATTGCTCAGCCCAATTGACCTGCCATAATCGTTGGTATATCTTCAACATGGCACTATCCCTGGAAGGCCTGTTCGATCACAGATTCGATCGACGGGTCGGTAATGGTGATATCGTGAACGGGCAGGTCGGCCAGCAGCCGGGCTGTGACTGCTGTGACCTGGTCGGCGGCCACCTGTATATACGTTTTTTCGTTATCTTCATCACCCGTTGCGAGAGTGCCGTAGACAGACAGGTCGTGTTGAGCAGCATCGCCGAGGGTGATGCCGATCAACTTGAAAGGTGCAATTTTGCGCGCCAGGTCATTGAGCCCACCGTCGTATTTCAGGTGACCCTGGTGGATGATGATAATGCGCTCACACAAAGCTGTCACATCTGCCATGTAATGGCTGGTGAGTAGAATGGTGGCACCACTACGGCGGTTATACTCTTTCAGAAATTCCCTGATCCGTACCTGGGCACTGATATCCAGCCCGATGGTGGGCTCATCCAAGAAAAGAACCTTGGGACGGTGCAGCAGACCGGCGGCCAGTTCACACTTCATGCGCTCTCCGAGAGAAAGATTGCGAACTGGTTTTTTCATAATGGGTGAAAGATCGAGCAGTTCATCCAATTCACGCAGCGTAACCTTATACTCGTCATCCGGGATGCGATAAATGGCCTGGTTGAGCAGGAAGGAATCAGAGGCCGGAATATCCCACGAAAGCCTGTTGCGCTGACCCATTACAAGGGTCATCGAGCGCAGATAATCGGGCTTGAGCTCCCAGGGGGTAAAACCAAGTACCCTAGCGCTGCCAGCGCTAGGGTGCAGCAAACCAGAGAGCATCTTGAGGGTTGTGGTCTTGCCCGCCCCGTTGGGACCTAGAAAGCCGACCACTTCCCCGGCCTGAATTTGAAAGCTGACCTGGTCGACAGCCTTTACATCACGATAGATGCGCTTGAAGAAACTGCGCACAGCCGCACCAAAACCACCTTCGCGCTCCGGTACCTGGTAAGTTTTGCATAATTTATCAACAGTAATGGTATGACTAGAAGATATCATCAGGGTTTAAATTCCTTAATATTATTTACACAGGAGAGCATAACTTGCCTGGGCACTAGCATCCTTTTCTCTCTCATGATATTTTCTCTCCCAAACTGTTTCAAGAAAGTTGCCTGGGAGGGTATAGACCGGGACGCCAACAACAAGTTAGACTCGATACTCAAGAACCAACTCATTAACGCGTGCGTGGATCAAAAGCATCCCGCAGCCCATCCCCAAAAAAAGAAAAAGCCAGCACGAGCGCAGTAATCGCCAGCGCCGGAATGAAGACCTGCAGCGGGTAGCGCTCAAGCTTGCCAGTCGCCCGGAAGATCATCAAACCCAGGCTCGCGCCAGGTTCCTCAATACCCAATCCCAGCAGACTGAGGGTGGCTTCATTAACGATGACACTGGCGACATCCAGGGTGGCAGCAATCGCGATCAACCAGGCGACATTCGGCAAAAGATGCTTTGCGATCACCTGAAAATGAGAGGCGCCCAACCCGTGCGAGGCAACCACAAAATCGCGAGTCTTTATCGAAAGCGTTTCACTGCGCACCAGGCGCGCCATGAGAGGCCAGGAAACCAGGCTAAGCGCACCCGCCACCAACAGCAAACGTCCCATGCCGCCATAGTATTCGCGCGCCAGGCTGCCAAAAACCGCCGAAACCAGAATGGCAAGCAGCAATCCTGGAAAAGCAAAAAGCATATCCGCCGCACGCGAGATCAGCATATCAATCCAGCCACCAAAATAGCCCGCCAATAGTCCGAGCAGCCCACCAAGAATCACGTTCAACCCCTCGACGACAAAAGCTACCAGCAAAGAAACGCGCACAGCCACCAGTAAACGAGTTAACATATCACGCCCCAGGTAGTCTGCGCCCAACCAATGCATGGCGGATGGCGCAGCGTTGATGGCATCATAATCCTGGTAAACGCCATCTCGCAAGCGCTGTTGAGCATCCGGCAAGCTGTGCTGGTAGAGAAATGGCCCGGCCAGCGCCAGGATCAGCGCCAGTAAGACAAATATACCGCTAGCAGAAGCGGCGCGATTACGCCATAGATACTGCCACCAATTATTTTGGATCTGAGTTTGCCCGGCGGGCAGATCGTTTGTTCGCATACTCATTCCACCCGCACCCGTGGATCTGCGATGGTGTAAGCGAGATCCGTCAAGAGGTTCATGAAGACCACCGCCAGGGCCAGCAGCAGGGTGGTGGCCTGGATTACCGGGTAATCCCGCTGCCCGATAGACTGGACCGCCAGATAGCCAACGCCCGGTATGGCAAAGAGATTCTCGACTACAAAGGCTCCGGTCACAAGGAAAGCAGTCGCCGGACCGAGCACGGTCAGCAGAGGTAGCAAAGCATTGCGCATGACATGTCGCCGGATGACAATCTTCCAGGGGAGCCCTTTGGCACGCGCTGTACGGATGAAATCTTCTCGCATCACCTGCAGCATGCTGTTACGCATCAGCCGGGCAATAAAACCCACATTAGCGGCTGCCAGCACAAAAACTGGCAAGATCACCTGTTCTGGCTTGCCCCACCCCGCAACGGGCAAAGATGGCAGCCCGGCTTTGTAGAGGGCCAGGTCGATTGCCCAGGCAACCGGAATGATCACAAAAGATGGGACAGAATAGAAACCCAGCATGACAGCCATGATGGCTGTATCGCGCCAAGTGTTCTGCCAGAGTGCGGCCAGCACCCCAACCAACACACCAAGGACGATACTGAAGACAAGCGCCAGCCCCCCCAACTGCAATGAAACCGGCACACCGTTCGCAATTAAATCCCAGACGGGGCGTTCAGGATATTTGAACGATAAGCCCAGGTTTCCATGCAGGAGATTCCCCACGTAAGTAAAATATTGCAGAAACCAGGGCCGATCCAGACCAT
The DNA here is from genome assembly GCA_026390035.1 of Chloroflexota bacterium. Taxonomy (GTDB): domain Bacteria; phylum Chloroflexota; class Anaerolineae; order Anaerolineales; family Villigracilaceae; genus UBA5195. The sequence goes on along the minus strand of JAPLGT010000007.1, from coordinate 6,294 downwards.
ACATATGCCTCAAAAAAGCATATCTGACCGGATCCTGACGGCCGCCCATCATATTTAATATAGGATCTCCGGGCGCGAGATAACTTACCACGAAGGTCAGAAAAGTGACCGAAAAAAGAACGAATAATAGCGATAGTAGGCGCCGGGAAATTGTTTGCCACATAAGTTTTTAAAAAACAGACCTGATATACATGCATAGCCATGTCGTTGAGAACGGCGGCTGCCGGCTTCTCAACGACATGGCTGAGGATTACTTTGAAATTATCTTACTTTCCGACAGTAATTTTGGTCCAATCTTCCTTCGGGAAGAGGCCTTGCGGCGTCACAACCAATCCATTGACGGTGGCGCGGATCAGCAGGTTGGCCTTGCCGTAGTATAACGGCAGCCAGCCGACTTCTGTCAGCGCGAGCACTTCGGCCTGGTTGTAGAGCCCAAGACGCTTGGCCTGGTCAACCTCAACATCGGCCTGATCAACCGCCTTGTCAAACTCGGCATTGGAATAGTGCCCGTTGTTGTTGCCCACATCTGTGCGCAGCTGCTGGGAAACAAAGTTCTGTGGATCGGGGTAGTCCGCACCCCAGACACTGATATAGAAACTGAGGGCGGCCGGATCATCCGGCTTGTTGGCGGTAGCGGTCAGGTCATCGTTGAACTTGGCCAGCTCTTCTGTGTTGATATCCACATCCACGCCAAGGGTCTCTTTCCACATCTGCTGCAGGGTAGCTGCGATCTTGGCAAAATTTGGATCCTGGTTATTGATCGAAAGCGCAACCTTCGGGAAGCCTTTGCCATCCGCAAAACCAGCATCAGCAAGCAGCTTTTTAGCATCGGCGACATTAAATTCCTGGATCTTGGCTGAAGCCTGGCTGAATCCGGGCATGCCTGGCGGGATGATCGTATCCGCCTGTACGACAGCGGCTTCCAACACCTTGTTGATCAGGGTGGCCTTATCGACTGCCTTGGCAAAAGCCTGGCGGACGCGCACATCGTTAAACGGCGCCTTGGCATTATTGAAGCCAATATATGCCACAAAGAATTGGTTAACCTGCTTGAACTCTGGGCTGCTGGAAACCGCAGAGAGTTGATCTGTTGGGAAGTTATAGGTACCCATGATATCCAGCTCGCCAGTCTGATACAACTTCAGAGCTGTGGCCGGATCCTGGATGAAAGGCATGTCAATTTCCTGAAGCTGTGCTGTGCCCAGCCAATAGTTTGGATTGGGAACCAGCGTGACGGATTGGTTATGCTTCCATTCCTTAACCATGAAAGCCCCGGTACCATAGGCGCTATCGGTCCAGGTGGTCGGGTTGGCTTCAACAGCCTTCTTTGAAACCACAAAAGAAGCCGGGAAGGTCAACTGGTAAAGGAAATAGACTGAAGGGGTTTGCAGATCAATTTCCAGCGTCTGAGGATCAATAACTTTGACGCCCGCCACTGTTTGGGCTTTACCTTCGGTCACATCCGTCGAGCCGACAATATTAGATAAATAATAACCGGCATTTCCATTTGCGAAGTCCGGACTAAAGGCGCGGTTAAGCGAATAAGCGAAATCATCAGCCGTCACCGGGTCGCCATTGGCAAATTTGAGACCCTTGCGGATGTGGAAGATGAAGGTCTTGCCCCCATCCTTGATATCCCAAGATTCAGCGCCGGCAGGTTGGACGTTCAGGTCGCTATCGAGACGCACCAGGCCTTCAAAAACCAGACTGATGACACCCACCGACTGCGAAGCACCCGCCAGGGGTGGGTCAAGGGCGGGCAGTTCATTTATGCCCTCCAGGCTCCAACGTAAAACACCACCGCCAGGTGCTGCGGCAGGTACAGCAGTATCAGCCGCGGCAGGGGCGACAGTGTCGGCCGGTGCAGGCGCAGCCGTGTTGACAGCGGCAGGGGCGCAGGCGGCCAGAAGCAAACTAACCAGCACGCTCACACTAAAGAACCAGAGTAAATTTTTCTTTTGAAACATAATCATTTCCTCCTTGGAAAATAAAACGATCGAAATACTAATATTTATATTAGCAGATTTAATCCGTCTGTCAACAAATCAGGGGAAATTTGTGGTATTTCACCTCACCAATAAACAGGGCAAAACAAAACCAGGCCTCGTTGGTTGGAATAGCGGACTCGTTAGCCACAAACACCTTCTCTATATGGGCTGTCTGCATGTAGCCAGCGGCCTGGACTCTCTATTCTCCTGATCATCCCCGGCATCCTATTTTTTACATTAGTCTACCAGGCTGAATAAAATATACGACTTATCGGGTCGTTATTCTACGTTGCATTCAAATCTTTGTCAAGACAACCTGTGCACAAACTCTACCGCGGTTACTCAAGTTCCCCAGGCGAGGTTGCCCTCAAGATGGGACGAGTAAGACAGGTTGGGCCGCCGGTGCCTTTCAAACAAATCTCTGTGCCTGCAATCGTCCAGACTTCCGCACCAGCCTGCTCCAAGCGCCTCTCTGTTTGCGGGTTTCCATTGAGCATAATACACTGGCGTGGTCCAACCGCCAGGACGTTGCAGCCTAAAGATTCATACTCTTCGTCCGGCACATCCAATAGTTGAAAACCTCGCTCCAAGAGCCATTCACGGAATGGGACCGGCATCAAACGAGAATATACCACGGCCAGGTTCTTATCTACGATACTGATAAAAGAAAGCAGATGTAGACAATCCAGCGGACCATTCCAATAAGGCAGGGGTACCGGAACGATCTCTACTTCCTGGTCACCTAACAATTCGCGCAGCTGACGCAGACCATCAGCATTGGTGCGAAAACCCTGGCCGACTGCCAGGGTACACTCGTCCACCCAAAGTAGATCACCGCTTTCCAATTTACCATTCCCGCGAATACGTCCCAGGAGCGGCACGCCCAGCTCAGCCAGGTACTTCCCGGCGGCAAAAGGTTCGGTCAAACGGGCTGGTTTACCCATGCTCCCCAGGATCACTCCGCGATCAGTGACAACCAGTGGGTCATGCACATAGAGCGAATCAATGCTGGTGTTTTCGTCTTGCGGGGCAAAGTGGATTTCCATATTAAATTGTCCAAGCAGCTCTACAAAACGCTCGTATTCACGGATGGCATTCTCTAAATTTGGGCATCCATAATATTGCAAGCTCTGCCACTGCAAGTCAACATTCGCCTGGCTGATGAAGGCCTGGCGCGGATGCTTCAGCAACATGCGCCTGATAGGCGCATACATGGACTGGCAGCCAAAAGTTTTCATACGCAAGCGCCCCCGCACCACTGTGTAACAAAGTGGGCGATCACCTGGGTGGCAATCAGGACTTCATCCAATGGAACGCACTCATTAACTGCATGGGCCAGGCCAACATCCCCCGGTCCATAATGCGTGGCGGCGATCTGAGCGTGATTGATAAACAGGCGCATATCCGAGCCATAGGTCACACCTCGCAGGATGGGGCTCTTAGCGGTGACCTGCTGGTGGGCAGCGCCCAAACTGGCGATCAGAGGATGGGATTGGGATGTTTCGGCCGACTCAAACTGCCCCTCAAACCACTCCAGGAGCGGAGGATGTTCTGCCATCCAATCATCTTTTGAAGCAGCTGCCTGGATGGCAGCCGCCAGGGCTCGGCGCGCAGAATCGTTAGTTTCGCCCGGAAGAACACCCATGCGACCTTCTGCCACCAATTCCTCCGGTACGGTGGAATGCCACTCACCGGCCCGCAGGCAGCCGATGTTGATGGGCGCAATATTATGCGGATCATCAAAGAGCGGGTGAATGAAGTTGCGATGACGCTCTATTTCAAGCTGATTAATGGCCGGCAGTAGCAGTGCAAATTTTTCAATGGCGCTGACACCTTGTGGTTTCATGGCAGCGTGGCTGGCCCGGCCGGGCACCGTCAATCGAAATGTGAGCGCGCCGGACTGCACCGGACTAATTTCCAGGTGAGTAGGTTCCAGCAGGATGGCGGCATCTGCACTGAAACCTTTAATAATGGTGGTCAAGGTGCCAACTCCGCCGGTTTCCTCACCAATCACGCTTTCGATCAGTACATCCCTGGCAGGCCTAAACCCCAAACGCTGAAGCACATCCACCGCAAAAATCCCGGCGCACAACCCTGCCTTCATATCACAGGCCCCGCGCCCATACAGGTTTCCATCACGGATGACCCCACTCCAGGGCGAATCGCTCCAGCGACTCGGGTCGCCGGGCGGCACAACATCCACATGTCCATTTAGAATCAACGAACGCCCCGCACCAGATTGCGTCCCCCGCCAGCGTCCCACTACATTAATACGACTCTCCGGCGAAAAACCATCATCTCCAAAAGCGGGATGGTGGCGCAGCTCTTCAAAGCGCGAAGGCACAATTTCAACATCCAAACCAAGTCTGCGCAGTTTGTTAGCCACAAGCTCTTGCACGGCTTGCTCATGATCGGGCAAACTGGGGGACTGCACCAGCGTTTGTAAAAATGAAGTCAAGTCGGCACGCGCCGCCTGGGCAGCAAGCATGATCTGAGGCAGAATATCTGTGGAAGATGGCAAGATGTTGTCCTTTTCAGCAGGGGTCTATAATCAGAAGGGCCGATTATTTTTGTAATGCATTGAGCGCTGTTACAAAAACAGCTACCATTTTCTCCAGGTTGATTTCCTGGGCCACGATGCGATAGGACTCTGCGCCCATGGCACGCAACCGGGCAGCATCAGAAAGCGCCCCGCGCAGGCAGGAAGCCAGAGCGGCATCATCCCCAGGTGGAATCTGCCAACCATTGAGGGGCCGCACCAGGTCATCCTGGGTGCCATCACCCTGGGCTACGATCACAGGCAGCCCGTGAGACATGGCCTGCTGAACAGCCAGCCCACCCGTACCGGGCAACACAAACAGGTCGGCCTCCAGAAAGTAAGGATCCAGGTCCGCGCCATGCCGAGCGCCCACAAATTCAGCCGCCGGATAGATGGATTGGGCCAGAGATCGCAAACTGGCAGCTTCCGGACCATCTCCAACGATGATCAGGCGTGGTTTAAGCCCGGAAGGCAGCCCTGCACAGGCTTTCAACAGGGCCGGCAAGCGCTTGCGTGCCTGCAGCCGTCCCACAAAAAGCAGGACGGGTTGTGCCGGGAATACATCCGGTCTCTGCGTCAAAGGACAGGTTGGCGCAGGCGCGACTGCATTGGGGGCCACATAGATTTTATCCACAGGTATTCCACAGGCCGCATACTGGCTGGCTCCGCGCTCAGAATAAGCGATCAGGGCATCAAACTGCCTGAGGAAATTACGACGCAGACCAGAAAGTGGCCCACGATCCAACGGCGCACCCAACCCCCAGCCAATCACGGGCCGGCTGCGCTTCTTCATCCAGCTTATTCCGGCCGGAGAAGAAAGATAACGAAAGTTGGACTCTACAATTAAACCATCCGGTTTCCAGTCTGCAAGCCAATCAAGCAACCCTGACTGGTAACAAAAATAGAGCGGGCTGGATGTGGAGAGAATGTGGATATTTTTAGTCGGAAAGATGCGCGCACTGTTGAGCGCCTTCACAGTATCAATCGCCTCGCCTGCGCGCGGCTGTCCAGCAAACAGCTCCAAACCTGTGGAACAACGCTGCGCAAGCGCATCAAAAAACAGGGCCCGGTAGGAAGGCAGGACACGCTGGACAAGTCCAAGGCGACCATCAAAACTGGCAGCTGTCATTTTCGATCTTCTTTTACTGCAATCAGGTAGGCCTTCCAGCCCAGGGATTCAGGGGATGAAATGATCGGATAACCCGCTTCCATCGCACGTAAGGTATATCCGACAGAGGTCAGTGTCTCCCACGCCACCCTTTCTGATTCCGGACCGTGCAGCTCCAGCAACAGCAGCGGGTGCTGGTCCTGCAGGATGCGGCGCATACCCGGCAGCGCCAGCACTTCGCCTCCCTCTATATCCATTTTAACTGCAGCCGGAGCCGGGTTCCCTTGCAAATAAACGAACTCGTCCAGAGAGACTCCTGGCACGCTGATCTCCGAAGTGTACTGCTCCGCAGGCCGCCCGGCAGAACCGGCGGCTTTGCCCATCCCAACCGATGCATGCACATAAAAAGTGACCGGGGCCGTCCTATCCAGGACCGCCACCGAAATGATGGTGACATTCGCGAGCTTATTAAGGGAAATATTTTTCTGAATGCGCTCAACATTGACCGGTAAAGCCTCAAAAGCAAAGACCTGCCCCTTCACGCCCACGTTGTGTGCCATCATCAGGGTAATATAGCCGATATTGGCACCGACATCATAAACCGTCATACCCGGCCGCAGAAAATCCCGCAGGGCGGTCTGCAATTCAGGTTCGTAGGT
>JAPLGT010000125.1:0-19269 GCA_026390035.1 Chloroflexota bacterium | reverse complement strand
CGAACCAATTTCGCGCTTAAAAATAGCCTTCCAGTTTTCAAGATCTCCTGGACCTGGCGGGTTTTCGAATAAAAGAAAATTGCCCCAATAAAAAGTGGGGTTGGTGCGGGTCAGGATGACCTGGTAACTGCCGCGATCAAGGATTTGGCCTTCAAAACGCGGGAAGATCAGGTCAGTGCGATAGCCCAACGATTGAATATTCATACCAAAAGTATAGCATAACCGCATGGGTGCTGAAACCCGGACCGCTATCTCGAGTACGGTTCAGTTTTCCGAAGGTCCTAACCATCAGAATAAAATTCTACCTTTTCAGTTCTGGCATGCCCTCACCCCGATCCTCATCCGCCAAAAGTCAACAAAAAGCGTACAGAAAAAACAGCGCGGGAGAGGGCGAAGTTCTTAACCGGGCTGGAATGAGTTGGCCTTGCCCGCCTCCGCCAGGATCATGCGGAGCGAGAGCGGTCCTTTTCCACCCCGCCGCTCGCGCCCTGCCGGGCCTGCCAGCCATCCGCCAGCAAATTCTCCAGATACAATACAGCCTGAGCCAGACTATCGGCCGGATCGTTTAGCGCCGCAGACGGAAATTTATACAACAAATCTTCAAATTCATACAACCAGGGCACTTCTTCGCATGGTTCGGGCAGCAAGATACAACCGCGCTCACACCACAAACTGGCCTGGCGCGCACGCGCAACCTTGCTCAGCTGACCTGGTTGAAATGGCCTCAGCAAGCTGGCGATTTCCGGCGCGGCGCTCTGCTCCAGTGTTTGCAAGGCGCTGATACCGCTGGCCTTATCCTCGATCAGGATACCACGCAGTTTGCCATCCTGCATCCAGCGGCGCGCCTCATCCTGAATGGCACTGGCCAACTGCGGAAACTGCAGCTTCTGCCAGCTCGCAAAACGCAGCCGCAGGCGGTAATCCGCAAGCAGCTCCCAGACTGTCAGGGCACTGCTATCGTGTTGCTCCTTATCCTTAAACGCAGTATCCCATGAGAGCCAACGCCCCACCACGTTTACCTGCTCGCTGCGCACATCGCTGCGGTTTTGAGCCCGCCACCAGCTGGCCTGATAAATCGCGCCACCCTCAGGCGCTGGCCGCTGATCATATTGACCGGCGTAACCACGCTGCCCCAGGTTGACCCTGGCGGCCGCGTTCTCGGCTTCACCAAAACGCGCCGGCCAGAGCAGTTCGCCCGCTACGCTGCGCGGATCGGCATGCGCGCGCAACGGCATAAACAGCCGCGGCGCATATTCGGTCGGCAGGCACAGGTGCTCATAATATGGAGCACCATCCAGGTGCAGCTTGGCGAGCAAGTGCCCGGTCAGATCTTGCTCATGCAGCCGCTGCATGATGATCACACGCCGGGCAGCGCGCGGATCATTGGCGCGAGTGCTGAGCGCATGATCGTAGACCTCATTAACCCGCTCGCGCTGCAGCGGACTATCGGCATCCTGGGCCTTAAGCGGATCATCCACCACCAACACATCCGCGCCCTCACCCGTCACGGCACTGTTGAAACTGAAGGCCAACCGGTAACCGCTGCGATCGTTCTCGTAACGGCCTTTCAGATTTTGATCACCACACAGCTGGAAGGAACGTCCAAAATAATATTGGTACCAATTGCTCTGAATGATGCGCCGGCTCTTGAGCGCATCGCGGACTGCCAGCGGAGTGGCATACGAACCCGTCAGCCAGCGCAGGTGCGGAGCGTTGATCCAGCTCCAGGTGGGCCAGAAGACCGAGACCAACAGGCTCTTCATGTGGCGAGGCGGCAGATTGATGATCAAATTGTTGATCTCCAACGCGCTAACTGCCTGCAAGTATTCACAGATCAACCCGATATGCCAATTATCCACAAAGGGAGTTTCAGGCTCCACCAGGCCCCAGGCACTGCGCACAAAAGCATGCAAATCGTTTGCACAGCTGGCCGCCTGCTTAGCGTGCATCAACTTGAGCCACGCCTGCGAATCCTTGGAAAGACCATCTGACAGTGGAGCTTTCTTCATTTAATAAGGCCGGGTAGACCCGGCTGCCAGGTGGCAGCCGGCTGCCCCAAAGGCTTGGCCTGCTGCAAGATTGTATCAAGCGCCTCCAATTGCTGCGCAGAAAGACTGCGCAGATCTGGAAAACTATTGTCATCCGGCTCCGGCTCTGGCTGACCGCCGCCCTGGGCACGCGGTAGTCTGCCGCCGGTTTCGCGAGCCAGGTCTTCCATAATGCCACGCATCTGGATGATGACACTCGTGTTGAAGCGCGGAGCACGGCTGCGCTCTGAGACGGCCCCTTCCAGGCTGGCGTTCTGCAAATCAGTCAGCCAGACCGGCCAGGCCTGGCGCAGATATTCATTCAACTGCTCGTAAAGCAGCTTGAGATTCTCAACCCTTTCGGTACAAACAGCCAGGCCAGCGTGCAAAACCTGAGCCTGCCGCTCAGACTCTGCACGCTGGCTGCTCGAACGCTGAAGCTCGTCATGCCACTCAGCCCGCCCAGACCAGTCAAAACGCAGGGCCCAATCCCGCAGGGTCTGTGCGCGCCGGGTGGGCGCCGCCGAGCCCACAGCCTGATAGCGCGCCAACAGTTTTTCCAGGCTGCGCCCGGAACCCAATTGCAGAAAATCGTTCAGGGCCAGTTCTGCGCGCCGGTTTGCGCGTTGACCCACAGACTCCCAGGCCTGCATTTATTTCTGCCTCCTGAAGTAGCCCTGGCCAGATGAATAGAGCGCATCCAGAACATCCCGCTCCAGGCGATCATGCGCTTCGAAATCGGTGGATAGGTTTAGCAGCCTGCAACCAACCATGTCCATGCGCTCCAGCAGCTGCTGGCTCAACAGGCTGCTGGCCTCTGCGCGCGCGTCGAAATACTGCTGCCACTGCTGATTGGATTCCTTGATCAAGCGCGTATAATGCGCGTTGATATCGGCAATCGCCTGGGTAAACAGGCGCACCAGGATCCAGCCCAGCCCAGCCAGTAAAAACGCAAAAACAATCACAACCGCGATCTGTTCCCAGACCGACACCGGGATATTGGGTAACATAACTGCTCCTGAAATTGAATTTTCGCTGCCCCCAGACTCTACAACCGTTCCACCAGATTGAACAGTCAGCATTTTAACTGACGGATAGGTGGGGGTTGTTGTTTGATTTAGATAATTTTTTACCCAAAACCGCCCAAAATGACCACATGCCCAGAAATCCAACCCGGCAAGCGCACCCAAAAACAGCCCGCTTCATCAGAAGCGGGCTGTCGATGACCACAATTTAGCGTTACTTGCTGGCCAGAATGTAGGTGCCGCGCTTGGTTGCTCTGGCACTGAACAACCCAGCCATCCACAAGACGGCATCAGTTCTCAGCCCAACGGGAACCACAGCATGGCCAGCAAGATCGACAACAGCGCCAGCAGCAACCCCAATGCAGAAAAGACAAAACTGATCTCGGTCGTCTCGTGTTTGAGAATCAGGTTGGTGGGCAGGCCCGTGAAGACGCTCTGCAGCTCGTCGGCACTCTCGGCCGAATAGTATTTTCCACCCGTCAGCGCAGCCACCTTTTTTAGCGTATCTTCATCGATCCCGCGCCGAAAACCACCCGCGCCAAAACCCTGCTGTCCACCACCGCCGCGACCACCACCGTTAAAAAACGGCTCATTACCCAAAAATTGGTTATCGCAATCTGGAAATTCACCACCCTTGGCGGTGCCAAAACCAATCGTATACACGCGCACCCCACGGTCAGCCGCCAACTGCGCGGCATCCATGGGCAGCGGGCCAACATTGCTGGCTCCATCCGTCAGCAAGACGATGATATCAGGCGCATACGCACCTTTTACCACAGGAGTCACATCGGTAAGTGTAGGCGCCACAGCCGGGTCAATCTCGGCAATCGCATCGAGGGCCATGATTATGCCACTGCCAATGGCCGTGCGCCGGCCAGTGGTCAGACTCTGGATCGCGGTCCTGAGTGCCTGGCTCTCGGTCGTTGGCAGCTGGATCAATTCAGCAAATCCAGAAAAAGCCACAATCCCGATATGCGTGCGCGCCTTCTGGGCATCGATGAAAGCCAGCGCGGCGGCCTCGGCAGCCTGGATGCGGTTGGGCTTGATATCGTTCGAACACATACTGCGCGAAACATCCATGGTCAGCATAATGGTGGTCTGGTCGGTTGGCACACTCAAAACCATGACCGGGCGCACCAGCGCAAGCACCAGGCAGGCAAACGCCAACAGCATCAACGCAAAAGGCAAATGCCGGCGCAAACGCGCTGAACGCGGCATGGCCTCGCGCACCAGCGAAAGGCTGGAATAGCGCAAGGCAGTTCGCTTGCGCCGCTGAGTCCAGATATACACGGCAATCAAGAGTGGAATGAAACCCAGCAAAAAGAAAAATCCGGGCCAGAGTATATCCATGCTACCTCTAAATATCAATTCTCATTAGCAGCCCGGCCCCACAACCTCAGGGCAGGCGGCTAAACCAGATCAGCGAAAACAGGCCGCCCAGCAATAAAAAGAACAACCCGAACCCGGCAAAAATCGAAGTCACTTCAGTTTCTTCGGCCTTGACCACCAGCTGTGTTTGAATGCTCTCGTAGATTTTGGTCAATTCGGTCTCATTCTGAGCGTTAAAATACTCGGCGCCGGTCAACAACGCAATCTCTTGCAGAGGCTCTTCATTTAATTGTGTATGGATCGTGAAACCATTAATCTTAAGATCTGTCCCGCTCGGACTGCCAATCCCAACCGTGTAAACTCGCACACCGCGATCAGCAGCCGCCTGGGCGGCAGCCAGTGGATCAGGATTCTCATTATTATTACCATCGCTCAACAGGATAATCACCCCGGAAGTATATGTGCCATGCGGAACAGGTGTGGGCACGATTGTAGGCGCAGGCGTTAAATTGGTGTAATAACGGGTCGCACTGGCCTGCACATCCAGGGTCTTGAGCGCCGTTAGAATCCCATTAGCCAGCGAGGTGCCGCGCTGCGGAGCCAGGCGTTTGATCGCCGCCTGCAAGCTATCCTGATCGTTGGTGGGCGCCTGCACGGTAAAGCCGTTGTCGCTGAAAGCCACAACACCAATCTGCACGTTGCGCGGCTGGTGTTTCGCAAAATCGAGAGCTGCCACACGGGCCGCCTCCATGCGGGTCGGCTTGAAATCATCCGCCGCCATACTCCCCGAAACATCAAAAGCCAGGATGACACTGCCCTGCACACGCGGCAGGCTCAGCACCATTTGCGGACGCGCCAGCGCTGCGATCAGGATGATCAGCGCCACCAGAAAAAAGAACGGCGGAATGTGCCGGCGAAGCCCGCGCCGCTGGCTATTGTTTTGAGGCAGAAAGCCCAGGCTGAGATAGCGCTGCGCCAGATCGGCGCGCCGCAACTGCAGAAAAACATACAGCCCAACCAAGAGCGGGATGCTCACCAGAAGAAAAAGTAGATAAGGCCAGGTAAATGACATGCTTTACTTCCGGCGCTGCTTGCGCAGGTTGGCGAAGCGGATGATGGCACGCACCAGGTCTTCCTCGGTCGAGAGCGAGAGCGCATCCACGCCGGCATGCTTAAAAGCCTGCGCAAGTTCATCTTCGCGGCGCTGCGAGGCCTCGCCAAAACGCTTGCGAAACTGACGGTCGTGAGTATCCACATACAGTTGTTCGCCCGTCTCGGCATCTTCCATGATCACCTGCCCAATATCCGGCAGCTCTCTCTCGCGCGGATCCCACAGGCGCACCGTCAGCACTTCGTGGTGTTGAGTCAACAAGTTCAGCGGGCGTTCCCAACCCGGCTGGCTGATAAAATCTGAGACCACAAAAACCAATGAGCGCGTCTTAATAGCGTGCAAACCGCCCTCAAAAAGCGGGGCCAGGCTGGTCATCGGCGCGCGCAGCGGCTGCGGCTGTTTGAGCAGGTCATTCACCAGGCGCAGCACCTGGTTGCGCCCGCTGCGCGCCGGAATAGTCAGATCGACCTGGCTGCTGTAGAACACTGCACCCACCCGGTTGCCGTGCCGGGTCAGAATTCGGGCCAATGTGGTCACAAAGTCGATCAAAACCTGGCGCTTCGGGTTGCTTTGCCTGCCGAAATCCACCGATGGGCTCAAATCCAGCAGGAACCAGGCCGTAATCTCGCGATCTTCTACATACTGGCGCACATAGGGCGAATCCATGCGCGCGGTCACATTCCAGTCGATATAACGGATATCGTCCTCGGGCTGATACTCACGCAGATCGGCAAAATCGACCCCGTAGCCGTAGAACAGGCTGCGGTAATCGCCTTGCAGCAGCCCATCCAGACGCCTGATCACCTGCCAATCCAGGCGCTGCAGAATACGCTCAGGCGTGGGTGCGGAGGTTGGCATGCTCATGCAAAGGTACCACCGGGAGCGGAATGCGCTCGAGGATTTTCTTCAACAGGTCATCACTGCTCAGGTTATCTGAAAGAGCTTCGTACGAAAGCACCAGGCGATGGCGCATTACATCAAAGGCCATATCGAGCACATCCTGCGGCAGTACGTAATCGCGCCCGCGCACAAATGCCAGCGCCCGAGCCGTCAGGATCAGGTTGATCGAAGCGCGCGGGCTGGCCCCAAACATAATATAACGCCCCAGCTCCTTGAGCCCCACTTCCTCCGGCTTGCGCGTGGCCGTCACCATCCGCACGGCATATTCAATCGTAGCCGGGTCAACAAAAACACTATCGACACGCTGCTGCAGGGCCACCAGCTGCTCGGTGCTGAGCACCTTCTGAACGGCTTGCAGTGCGCTGGTCATGCGCTCCACAATCACAAACTCTTCAGTTTTGGTGGGATAACCCACCAGCACCTTGAGCATAAAGCGGTCAACCTGCGCTTCGGGCAAGGCATAGGTGCCTTCAGTCTCAATCGGATTCTGGGTTGCCAGAACCAGGAAAGGATTGGGCACTTTATGGGTTTCGCGCCCGATCGTCACCTGGTGTTCCTGCATAACCTCCAACAGAGCACTCTGCACCTTGGCCGGCGCGCGGTTGATCTCGTCAGCCAGCAGCAGGTTGGTAAAGATCGGGCCCAGCGAGGTATTAAATTCGCCGGTCTTCTGGTTATAAATGCGAGTACCAATCAAATCGGCCGGCACCAGGTCGGGCGTAAATTGAATACGCTTGAACTCGCCGCCAGTCGCCTCGGCCAGGGTTTTGATCGCCATTGTTTTGGCCAGACCCGGCACGCCCTCCACCAGGATATGTCCGCGCGCCAGCAAAGCCACCACCAGGCGTTCCAGTAAATGATCCTGGCCCACAATGACCTTCTTCACTTCATATAATACTCGTTCCATCGGTGTTTCCGGGTTGGCACTAGCATCCATCAGTAACTCCTTCAATAAAAATATACGTTGGTTTGAACCTGCACACCCACCAGCCAATCAAACGCGGAATGCTCCCGGTCCAACCGATTCGCGTTCCAAGAGACCAGTTTCGCGCCCAGGCGGGTCATGACCGATCTTGCTCAGTCAAGCGGTGCGCCACCGCCAAAGACACCCAGGGCCGTATTGATCGGCACCGCAAAACCAATCCCAACAAAAAAGTTGGCATCCGTTGGGTTTGAAAGACCTTCCACAATCCCAATCACCTGGCCCTTGCGATTGAGCAAAGGCCCGCCCGAATTGCCCGGATTAACCGCCGCATCAAACTGGATCAGGCCTTGCATGTCTAGCCCACTGCTGGTGGAATGGAAACTGCGATTGAAACCCGAGATGACCCCCGCACTCATCGAACTATACAGCCCAAACGGGTTACCCACCGCATAGGCCTCATCCCCCACTTGCATATCAGCCAGGTTACCCAGCACAGCCGGAAACAGCTGAGCCGGAGGCGAACTGGCGCGCAGCACCGCAATATCGTGCTCAGGCTGCTGGCTAACCAGCGCCGCACCCGATTGGGTGCCATCCGCAAAGGTCAGAGACAACCCGCTGGCGCCCTTAACCACATGCAAACTGGTCAGAATATCACCGCGATCATTGATCACCACCCCGCTGCCGAGATGATTCTCGGTTCTTCCAGACTGGTCCTTGCCTTCGGTTTCGATCAACACCAGCGCCGGACGGATCACCTGGTAGACCCGCTGTGAAAAAGCCGGGGCAGGTGTGGCCGAAGCCAGCGCATTCGCAACCGAAGTCTCCACCTCAGCCTGAGTCAATGGCCGGGCAGGCGGAAAGAGAGTTGCATACAACCAGAATGCCAGCAACGCCGCCAGTACACCCGCCGAAAATGGCGCAGCCCGGCCCACAAACACGCGCAAACCAACCAGGGCACGCCGCCAAAAACCGATGCGCGCCCCAGCTGTTTCAATGCTCAATTCTTGTTCCAGGGCTAATTTATCCACAGTCATCCATATTAACCAATAAGCTGCCGGCCCAAATTCTAAAAATATCGCCAGTACATAACTATAGGATTTTTGGATGAGAAGAATATGAGAAAACTATGTAGAAAAGTCGCAGATAACAGCCTCGGGGCCACATCGCCTGCCATCAAGTGAAAAATTCGCAAAGATTCAGGGGTAAGCTCACACTCGCGCACCGCTTTCATCGAAAGCAGCCTGATTTTTTTGCAGCGCTTTTGCGCGCTATTTCCCAAGTAAACTGCGTGTCATTCGTTCATTCGGCACTTATTCGTGATAAAACACCCACAATCGTGCAATACCTGTGCGTGTTAAGCACAAGCCACAGGCAGCGCAAATTAATATTTTTCCCCCACTAATCGGGGAGAACCTTTTTTGGCGCTTTTGACTGTAAGCACCGTAATGCTTAGCCCGCAGCCTGGGCGCCGGTCAATAAGATGACCTGGGAAACCTGATCCAAATGGACAATGATTATTTTGATGAACGTATTATTGCAAAGCTGGTGCCAACTATGCCGGTTTTGGCTATGGGCTGTTGGATCAGGTCTGTTTACCATCCCCACTATTCTTCACAAGATTTATACATAAAATTTATGTCAATCTGCTGATGAAAATGCTACAATTTTAAGAATATATCCGAAAACTTTCGCCGGACGAATGCAAATGTGGCGATTTTATTTTAAAGTGGTATTCAGCTGGGACATCTCACGAAAACACTTCGCCAGCTCAAAAAATAAAGTTTTTTATACTGACCTGGAATTTTTGGATGGTTGCGATTTTTTTTCTGATTGAAATAAAATACACCTCAATATTAGTATCTTTTGTCAGGGAACCAGGAAAATGGTAAATGGCCGAGACTACCCCCGATCATAAATTTACGTTCACTCACGCGCAGCGAACATCATTATATTCTCTGAGCGCAACAACTCCACGAAAACGAATGGGGGGCTGGGTCCTGAAACTGATGGCTGGCTTGATCATCACCTTGCTTTCCTTGTTATCCATCCAGGCAATTTCGAAACCTGCGCTAGCCGGCAAGCTCACGGCCCCAGTACCAAACCAGCCAACACCGCTCAAAAAAACAGTATTGGTGATGCTCCCCAATCAAATTGACCTGCCCGTTAATGAGGTCTCGGTGCAGACTATTCGCAAGGAATTTGGAAACGCCGCGGATCTTAAACTTGACGTGTACTATGAATACATGGATCTCAACCGCTTTCCCGATTCTGCCTATCAGCAAAAAATGTTCGAGCTGTATACAGCCAAGTATAAAAGCAAACCGGTTGACCTGGTGATCATCGTCACCGAACGCATGCTAAACCTGTGGTTGGCCCATCGCGCAGAAATTTTACCAGACGCCCCAATCGTTTTCTTCGACATCACCCCTGAACATCTGAAGGTCTTGAAACTACCGTCAGATATAATCGGCGTGAGTGGGGTGGTGGATTACACAAAATCGGTGCAGTGGGTATTGGATAAGCTGCCAACCGTCAACGAGATCGTGATTGTGCATGGCGTGGGTCAAGCCGATCAGGAATATAATCAGTATGTGCAAGCCTTGCAGGAGAAAATGAATGGGCAGGTCAAATTTACTAACCTGTCTAACCTGCCGCTGTCTGAGATCAAACAAAGGGTGGCGGTGCTGCCAAATAGTTCAGTGGTTGTCTATGCTCTCATGTTCGAAGATGCGGCGGGAGTAAAGTATCTGCCCATCAATGCGCTGCGGGAACTGACTGCCGCTTCATCCGTTCCGGTTATCAGCGGTTACGATGCATTACTCGGGACAGGCTCAATCGGCGGTTACATGTACAGCTATGAGCATCAGGCCAGGGATGCGGCCCAGATCAGTTTGCGCATCTTGCGCGGCGAAGCAGTTAGCGCTATCCCCAGTGTCAATAATCAATCCAATCAATTCATTTTTGACCATCTTGCTTTGCAGAAATTTGGCATCCCGCTCTCAGCCTTGCCTCCAGACAGCCTCATCGAGAACCGGCAGTACACGGTCTGGGAACTATACCAGGCAGAAATTATCAGTGTTGCCGCTGGTTTTGTGGTCTTGCTTTTGCTTGTGGCGTTTCTCTTGATTCTGACGCAGCGCTTGAACACTTCGCGTCTGGCTTTGACCAAACTCAACGCGGTTTTGGAAACTAGAGTCCAGGAACGTACCTTCACGCTCAGTCAGACCAACCACGATTTGGAATTGGAAATCACCGAGCGCAAGCGCATTGAGGACGCCCTGGTAAAAACAAACCTGGAATTGGAGCTTGCATTTAGCGAGCGCGACAACCTGGTAAAAGACCTGAGCGAAAATCAATTTGAACTGGAATCCCATAATATCAAGCTGCGCAGAACGCAAGCTGAACTCGAATCTGTACGAGATCGGTATGTCGATCTGTACGATTTGGCGCCAGTCGGTTATTGCACTGTCAACGAAAATGGATTGATCCGGGAAATCAACCTGACCGCCGTTACATTGCTGGGTTTTAGTCGCAGCCTGCTGATAAATAGGCCATTTACCTGGTTCATATTCCAGAAACACAGGGACAATTTCTATTTAGCCAAAGAGAAACTGATTGCAACGCAAACACCACAGGGCAGCGATCTGCAGATGGTGAAAAATGATGGATCGCTGTTCTGGGCGCACCTGCAAATAACCTTAGAGCAATTGTTCGATTCGTCTCCAGTAATTCGGGTGGTGATCAGCGATATCACCGAACGCAAGCGGATGGAAGAGGCGCTGCGCGAGAGCGAGACTTTTCTTTCTAACGTGATCGATAACAGCGGTGTAAGTATTTTTGCAAAGGACCACCTTGGTCAGTATGAACTCGTCAACGGGAAATGGGAAAAAGATACCGGTTTCAAACGAGAGTTTGCAATCGGGAAGACAGATCAGGATTTATTTCCCGGAAGCCTGGGCGAAAGATTTCGGGAAAGTGACCTTCGCGTAATTGAACAAGGTATCGCGGTTGAAACTGAAGAGAAACTCGAAAACGCAAATGGGGCCCGCTTTTTTGTAACGATCAAACTTCCACTGCGCGATAAAAACAATCTCGTCACCGGGATATGTGGCATTTCCACCGATATTACCGAACTTAAACAGGCGGCTGAACAATTACGCGAAGCGCATGACCGGCTTGAGCAGCGAGTTTTCGAGCGTACGACCGAACTGCGGGACGCCAACCTGAGTCTCGAGAAGGCTGCACGGCTGAAAGATGAATTCATGGCCAGCATGAGCCACGAGTTGCGCACCCCACTCACCGGCATTTTGGGCCTTTCGGAAGCGATGCAAATGCCAGGCTACGGCCCGCTGACAGACAAACAAAAGACTGCCCTCGGCCATATCTCGGCAAGCGGCCATCGTCTGTTTGATTTGATCAACGATATTCTCGACCTCTCCAAAATCCAGGCCGGTACACTGGAGATTTCTCCCACCTATTACTCATTGGCTCAAATTTGCCGGGCCGGCTTGCAGATGGTATCCGCGCAAGCTGCAGCCAAGCACCAGCAGCACAGCTTCACTATTTCTCCAGACCCCATCATCCTAAATGTCGATGCAAGCCGTCTAAAGCAGGTCTTAATCAGCCTACTCAGCAACGCTGTCAAGTTTACGCCTGAAAATGGCAGCTTTGGGATTGAGGTACTGGCATTTCCTGTCGAAGAAAACGTGCAAATCACAGTTTGGGATAACGGCATTGGCATCAAAAATAATGATATTCCGAGACTATTTCAACCTTTTACCCAATTGGATGCCAGCTTAGCACGCCAGTACGCAGGCACTGGTTTGGGGCTGGTATTGGCACAGCGCTTGGTCGAATTACATGCTGGCAGTCTTTCAGCCACCAGCATATTTGGCAGTGGCAGCCGCTTCACGATCAGATTGCCCTGGCGGCCATCCTAATATTCACATATCGGATCACCATTGACAATCTCAGAATAAACAAATGTTCTATTAACTCGAGGTATTACCTCACAAGCTCTTCGTTTTGGCACTGAACCATCCTGGTTCTGCTGCTTGGGCGATTAAAAATCGATGGTTTGCCCCGCCTGTGGAGTTTTTGCGCCTGTTTTGGCGTAAAACTCCACAAAAAAGCGCTTTCACCCCCTGCCCGTTTTCGGGAAGCGGGCAGGGGCAGGGGTTATCGCCCCGATAACCCATGCCCCTGCCAACAACTGATGACATAAAAAAGTTATTCGCGCAACGTCCTGCCCGGTCTCGCAATCACAGCGATACGAAAATGTGACATTGTCGAAGTAAAACCATGTTTACCAAAGAAACTTCGTGTCATTCGTCCATTCGGCACGTATTCGTGATAAAAACACCCACAATATAACCCCTGCAAACCCTGCGTTTGTTACGCACAAACTCTGGGTTACCAAAGCCCGATGGAATTTGAGCAAAAATCCAGACATTAATGGTGCCCACAAAAGCCGGGGCAAGCCCCACGCTAGGCATAAAGAGTGATTGTGTACCACCCCCATAATCACTTATAATGAAATAGACCGCCCATTTATTCATTCTTCCGGCGAATCTCGCACAGTAGCGAGTGATGAATTCAGCCATTTTTTAATGGCACCCAACGTCTGAGTTCATAACCAACCTACCCTAACGAGAATTGCCTACCTTTTGAGGGCGGAAGGAGGCACATGGTTACACAAATTTCTGCGATTCCTTATGCTCTGAAATGCCCACAATGTGGCGGAGACTTGAAACTCGAAAAGCAGGATAGTATCGCCTGCCCATACTGTGGCTCAAACCTGATCTTTAGCCGCCCCGGCCCTGGGCAATCTGAAGAAAAGCTCGTGCGCGGAATGCGCTTCAAACCCATCGTCTACACAGATACACAGGGCACTGGGCTGGAAGTCTTCCGTATGCTGGCGCCCTCTGGCTGGAAGTTGCAAGGCGGCTGCACCTGGCAAATGGATAACCCCGGCATGCCAGCCGTGGTAGCCTTTGCCCTGCAAAACCCATTCGGCCCGCAAGCTTTTGAAGTGCTGCCCAACATGAACTTCACCTGGAACAACAACCCGCTCAACCGCCTGATGATCCCACCCGGTTCCCGTTACTTCGGCGCCGAGGTGCGACCGCCGGTCAACATCCAGGAAGCATTTCAAACCTATATCTTGCCGCGTTACCGTGCCCAGGCCCAAAACCTGCGCATCCAAAACCTGACCCCCCTGCCTAGCCTGCCACATCTGCTGAAATCAGACGCTGTCATCACCCCCGGCGCTGCAGCCGAAGGTGGCAAAGCGCGCATCGAATACTCCTACCTGGGAAACCCCTTTGAAGAGGAAATCTACGCGGTCGTCGAGACCTTCCGGCTGCAAATCGGCAGCCTGTTCGCCTCCAGCCAGCTGACCGTCTGGTTTATCGACTACCTGTTTGCATTCCGCGCCGCCGCAGGCAGGCTGGACGCAAACGCCGACCTGTTCACGGTCATGATCCAATCCTTCAAGCTCAATCCGCACTGGTACGCCGCCTTCAAGACCATCGCCCAACGCATGGCCAATATGCAGATCCAGCGTATTCGCCACATCGGTGAAATCGGCCAAATGCTGGCCGAGGCTGGCAGCCAGGCCCGCGAACAAAACCTGGGCGATTGGTACCGCCGCCAGGAAACCTTCGACCGCCTCAGCGTTGACCGCAGCCGCGCCATCCGTGACGTGGATGGCTTCTACGACGCGAACCGCCAGGAAATAGTGGAACTTCCCAGTGGGTATGGCCACGCCTGGAGTAATAACCAGGGCGAATACATCCTGGCTGATGACCCAAACTTCAACCCCAACCTTGAATCCACCCAGAACTGGAGCCCCATGCAAACCGAAGCTGATCACCGAAACCGGTAGAGCTGCAACCTTGCGCCACCTGACCCCGCAGAAATGCGCATCCAGCCTGGTTGGATGCGCCCATTTACTCACCAGCGCACCGTAAAGCAAACCAGGGTTTGCCCCAAGCGATATTAACCTGGCTGAGCTTACCGTATAAGGCAAACAGGTTATAATCACTTCATCCGCTTTAGAGAAGGAGTGTATATGTCAATAATGTCATGGTCCGAATCTTATTCTGTCGGTTCCCTCGGGATCGACGCCCAGCACAAAAAACTCTTCGACCTGGTTAATGAGCTGCACGATGCCATGAGCCAGGGCAAAGGCAAGGAAATCCTGGGGGCCACCCTCGATAAGCTCGTCAATTATTCCAAGGAGCACTTTGCAATCGAAGAAAAAATGTTGGCAAACGTTAATTACCCAGATCTGCCCACCCAAAAACTTGAACACGCCGCCTTTATCCAGAAAGTCTTTGAACTTCAGACCCAGTATAGATCCGGTAAAGTCGCTCTAACCCTCCCAGTCATGGAATTCCTAAAAGATTGGCTTGTCAATCACATCATTAAAAACGACCAAAAATATATGGCCTACGTAAAATAATAGGGGTCCCGACTGGGGGAGCGATGAAAAACATACAATTAAATAAAAGTTGATCCCCCGTCGAAATCATCGCACGGGGGTTTTTTTTATCCAGCACAAATCCAACAGTTTTTCCACCAGGATAAACCCGCCGGCATTATTATATATGATCCGCGCGTTTATCCTGGGTTCGCCCGCCTTTCACTCCACCGGCGAGTAGGGACCTGCAGAGATAGGCAAGCACCCTCGCCAGGCGTACTCGTAATCGTGAGCTGGCCACCCAGCTGCAAAGTGCGTTGACGCATGTTTGCCAGCCCCAGGCCACCCGGGCGTGGCTGGCTGATATCAAATCCGTGACCATTATCGACGACTTCAACGTTTATGTTGCTCTCAGATTGCCACAAAGTAATTGAAACCTTATCCGCTCCCGCATGCTGCAAGATGTTATTCAGGGCTTCGATCAAAATATAGAAGATTTCATGCTGCCGCCCTGAATCAAGACGAATGCTCTTTGGCGCGTCAAAATTGATCTGCAGCTCAGCCTGGGCCACGATCATCTCAATCCGTGTGTTCAAAGCCCTGACCAGATCAAAAACCTGCTCTGTGGGCGTTTCCAACTGTAATTCATTGATCAAGACCCGCATTTCTTGCATGGCCAGCCGTGAACCGTCTTCGATATTTACAAGTATAGCCGCCAAGTGCTCATAATCGCTCCGCTCCAGGCGCTTCGTTGCAGAGGCGGATAACAAAATCAGGCTGTTCAAATATTGGGTGATCGAATCGTGTAACGTGCGGGCAATCTTACGACGTTCTTGCCAGGCCGACTGGCGATTGTTCTCCTTTTCTTTGAGCTGGTCGGCCTCCACCCGGGCATTAACATCTCGGATAATCGTCAAGTCCCCGGCTTTCTCCCCATCGCGCATCAACAGGGACGATGTACTAACCTGCAGCCAAACTCCATTCAAACAGATCACCCGCTCGCCATCTTGCTGCGTCCTAATCGCCAGGACCGCCTCCGCCACTTCAGGCGCAGCCTCCTGAAGTGACCGACCCACCGGATCTTTAATCCCCAAATTTAAGTAAACACGGGCAGCAGGGTTAGATTCAACCAGCATGCCCGTCTGATCCGTCACCAAGATACCATCCTGCATTTGTTCAAGCAATAGCGCACTCGCGATTGGGCGAATGCTTGCCAGGTGATAGCGCTGTACTCCATACCACAGCAGGACTGCCGCCGGAAAATATGAAAACAGGCTAATGTTCAGAAATCCCCAGGGACGCACATTTAAAAGATAAAGAAAATTGGACAGTACGGGCAACCCCAGACCGGCAGCAATAATATACGCCTGCGTTCTGATCAAACCAGCCTCACGCCGGGCCAGATCCAGTACCATCCCAATCGAGACAAATAACAGCGCCATCAAGTAAATTTGGTCAATCCAATAAAACGGCCCAACGGTTTTCTTCAGGACAGGGATTACGCCGCTGCTATCCAGCCAGACCTGCTCATACATCAGGTGTGAGGATGGATACATCGCCAATAATATGATTGAAGTCACCGGGATTACCCCACCGATCAGCAAGACCCAAGAACTAATTTTGGAGGGTATTCTCAAAATAAAAAGCACAGAGCGGGTGGATGCGAACACAAAAACAGACAGGCTGGCATATCGAACCAAGACCCACAAAAACTTCGCCCCCAACTGAGGGCTCAGCAATTCCATGCCGTAGGCAAACGAACCGAACGCTGAACAAAGCACACCAAAACCGAGCCACCAACCCTGCCTGGTTTGATTAAATATAAATAAAGCCGTCCCAATACCGGCGATCAAAATGGTGAAAATAATAAAAGTGATAGGAATAATCAGCGTCATTGCCGGCTCCAATATCAGCCGGCACGCACAAACCAGCCGGTGAATTAAATACACCCTAGTTTATTTTAGCATACTACCGCCCCGCTAGAGCAGACGCATAACCAATGCGGTGCAAAATTTCGGAAAGTGCCAGTGGAATCTTTCAAAGGGGTTTCTCGTAGAAAATATGCGCTGGCTGGCAGGGAAATCAGGAGTCCAGGGTGGAATGGGCCGCTCTCGCTCCGCATGATCCTGGCGGAGGCGGCAGCCCATCATTTCACCCCGGCCCGCGCTTCCTGCACCCCCGATCACCGCTGCTGGCCATGCAGGCTTGATTCTTCATCTTGCCAAATTGGAGGCTTTATACTCTAACAATTTGGAAAGCCGGTTAGTGCTGTACCTCAAGGTTGCGGGGTTCGGTCAATAAATTAATGCCTTCCAATATTTGTCTGACCCGACCTTCTGATACTTTACCAATAAATTCCCCAAGTTGTGATTTGTCTACTGTGAAAATCTGAGAAACCAAAATAACGCTTTGCTTCGGTAAATCAGCTTCGCCTTGTTCAAGTAAAACATTACCTGGTGCTTGCGCTCGTTTTAGATTTGAAGTTAATGCACAAACTATTACAGTATTTATCTTGCTGGTATTAAACACATTATTCTGAACAACAACATGTGGATGACTGTAACCTGGCTCTGAACCAGTCGGCTCTTCCAATTCAACCCAATAAATAGCCCCTTGATTGATTACCATTCGCTCTCGACAAGTTTACGATGTGATCTACGGGTTTTAGAAAGCAGAACTGTTTCATTCGGCTCAGGTTGGTCAGAATATGCCTGATTGATTTCATCCAACAAGATATTATTCTGGTGGTTTTTGATAAAAGTCTCAATTGCCAGCCCAAAAAGATGACTGCGCGAGATGTTGAGTTGTTGAGCCAGAATTTCTGCCTGCTCGAACAATGTTTTTTGAATAGAGATAGCTGTTTTGATAGTAGTCGCCATTGGTTATACCTTTATTTTTATAGTAGTATAACTTCTTTGGTTCCGGAAGTCAATCAACTTTTTTCCAAAGGGGGTGGTTTAAAGTTTCGGAAAATGCCAGGATTTGTATCTGGTGGCTTTCAAAGGGGTTTCTCGTAGAAAATATGCGCTGGCTGGCAGGGAAATCAGGAGTCCAGGGTGGAACTGGGCCGCTCTCGCTCCGCATGATCCTGGCGAAAGCGGCAGCCACGCATTCCACCCCGGCCAGCGCTTCCTGCACCCCCGATCACCGCTCCTGGCCATGCTGGCTTGATCCTTCATCTTGCCAAATTGGAGGCTTTATACTCTAACAATTTGGGAAATCGGTTAGCGCTATTAATGGCGGGCGGGAAGCAGCGTTTGAAATTTTTTTCTTTACAAGACTATCCGGCAACAGGCACTAAAGGTTGAATGGTTTCAAGAACCTTGTTTTCATCTTGTTGAGCAAAATACATATCCCAACGTAATTGAACGTTCATCCAAAAATCGGGAGTCATGCTGAAATATTTTGCCAAGCGCAAAGCCGTGCTGGGTGTTATTCCCCGTCGCCCATTCACGATATCGTTAACACGTTGATATGGAACATGGATGGCGCTTGCTAACTCTCGTTGAGTAAGCCCCATCGGATTAAGAAACTCCTCCAATAGCATTTCGCCTGGATGAGTAGGTGTACGATTTGTAGGTATGCGAACCATAATATTTTCCTTTTTCTAAATACCGTTAGTGATAATCAACAATTTCTGCTTGGTCGGGCCCTAAAGTTGTCCAAATAAAACAAATTCGATATTGATCATTTATTCGGATGCTGTATTGTCCTTTTCTATCACCCACCAAAGTTTCTAACTGGTTTCCTGGTGGAATTTTCAACTCTTGAAGAACGGTTACTGAATCTAATTGGTCAAGTTTTCGAGCGGCTACTTTCCATAAAGACATCGGACATGTTTTCCGAGCGCCCCTCGTATTTTCGCCGTTGAAAATATCTTGAGTGCCAGTATCTCTAAAGGTCTGTATCATTAGTATATGATAGCACGGACTACATGCTAATTCAATGGGTTTTTGAAACTATGCAAAAATGGTTTCGTCAACTTTTTCACTCAAATTACCTCGCCCCGGCCCGCGCTTTCTGCACCCCCGATCACCGCTGCTGGCCATGCAGGCTTGATTCTTCATCTTGCCAAATTGGAGGCTTTATACTCTAACAATTTGGGAAATCGGTTAGCGGCGGTAATGGCAAGATGTGTCCAACCCGCTCATTATGTGACAATATCACCGTCCTTTCAAACGTTAATCGTACCCTTATTTCCATCTATTGAATTTAAGAGAAGCCCAGAATTATTTGGAAATGAATTCTGGGGTGGGAATGATGATGATTATTTCCATATTATTCTACGCATTGTGTGATGGTAATTTGCTATAATACTTATGCATCAGAGTGTGGGAATTCGCTATTTTTCCGCATAAGACCCCTGAGAGGGTGCATGGGCGGAAAAGTTCCGTCTAATACATAGTTGAACTAAGCGCTTCGCGCAGGTAGATCAAACCCCCGCCGTAACAGGTAATGCTTTATCAATTGGCTCACATCGGGCTATATTTCCTGAATCTATTCCACAGGAGGTATAGCCATGACTGTTT
>JAPLGT010000251.1:0-6589 GCA_026390035.1 Chloroflexota bacterium | reverse complement strand
TTCTATCATAGACATCACTGAGCGTAAACAGGCGGAAGAAAATATCCGCCTGTTGAATGTTGAGTTGGAACAACTGGCTCTCACCGACGAACTGACCGGGATCAACAATCACCGCGCCTTGTTGCAATGCGCTGAACGCGAGTTTAATGTTGCCATGCGCTATGGTCAGCAGCTTTCCATGATGTTCTTTGATCTTGACTATTTTAAACAGATTAACGACACTTTTGGGCATGTCCTAGGCGACCAGGCGTTGACAAAAGCCATTCATGCCGTTTGCGCCCAACTTCGTACTTCGGATATTATCGGGCGCTACGGCGGCGATGAGTTTATCATCCTGCTGCCCCACACCAGCGCCCAAGAAGCCCTGCCGCTGGCTGAGCGTATCCATGCCAGTATCGCCGCAATGCGCATTGAAACTGACTCAGGGCCGCTAAACCTCACTATCAGCATCGGCATTGCCGAAACGATTCACAATCCAGCCCAGCTTGATTCGGCGGAAAACTTGCTCCAACGCGCCGATCAAGCCTTGTACGCAGCCAAGGAAGCCGGGCGTAATTGCACCGTTATTCGGCGATAACCTAACGTAACGGTTGTGCAATCAGAAGCCGAATCGTGAAAAACGGCAAAAAAAGATCGAACCTTACCAATAGAATCAGGATGACGTAAGCTAAAGCCACCTCAGCAAACAGGAATGGCAATGGCAAACCGATCGGAACAAGAAACCCAACACGCCCTATTGGTGGTCTGGGGAAAATTTGCACAAGAAATTGGTCTCATAGCAGGTATCGAAGCCGTAAAAATTGGCCAGAAAAACTATGAACACCCGCCCCAGACAAAAGTTCTCGAATTATTTGTGGCGATATTGACCGGAGCGAAGCATTTACAGGACATCAGTCTTGCAGCGCACTCCCTGGACAAAGACCTGGCAGTGGCACAAGCCTGGGGACAAAGCAGTTGGGCCGACTACAGCGGAGTAAGCCGCACAATGGGCAAGCTGAGTTGGGAAGAAGCCCGGGCGCTGGTGGCAGTGTTGGAACGGGTTGGCAAGCCATTTATCGAAAGTGAGTTGAAATTGATCCAACGACAGGGCAAGGCTGTCGAGCAAGATGGTGACCTGACCGGTATTCCCGTTTCAAACACCAGTCGAACCTACCCGAACGCAGCCTACGGACACATGGATGATGAAATTCGGTTGGGTTACCAGGCTGGTGTGACCAGCTTTCACAGTCCGACGTATGGACGGTTGTGGCTGTCGGTGGAGCATCATGCTGGCGATACGGTTTCTTGCACCCAGGCGGAAGGATTGGTGTTGGCTGCAGAAAAGCGGACGGAATTACGCCCACGCCGGAGGACGGAATTGCTCCAGGGACGGATAGAAGCCTTCCAAAGAGAGTGTCAGCCCACCGAAAAACGACTGGAAGACCAGAAAGCCGCCCTGGAAAAGGCATATTCTGCCAGACAGGAAACCCTGGTTCAACTTCAGGAGGCTCAACTCAACCAAAAAACCAAACCGGGATGCATCCAAAGCCTCGAACGACGCGGTCTTCGCCGCCAACAGGCGATTGAAAGCGCCCAGAAACGTCTCGAAAAGACGTTGCACTTGCTCCAGACTCAGATGGAACAGGAGAAAATCTTGCGAACCCGCTTGCAGCGTTTTGAACAGGAGAACACAGACAACCCTGATCCCCGCAGAATCTGTTTTCGGTTGGATGCTGGCTTTGGCACGTATGCCAACATTGCTTTACTCATTGAAATGGGCTATGAACTCTACACAAAACTGCATAGCCACAAAGTGGTTCAGGCTTTGCAGAAGCTGGTTCTGCCAGAAAATACCTGGACACGGGTTGGCAAGAATGCCGAAATGGTTGCCTGGACTGCTCTCAAGCTGGATAATTGCCCCTACCCGCTCTCCCTTGGGCTGGAACGCTTTCATCTGGCGACAAAAAGCTCAAGCACAGCGTCCTGGTCTATTTCTGCGACGCCCCGGTGACACAAGATTTGCCTGCCTGGTTTGGTAAGTACAATGGCCGCCAAGATATCGAGGCTGGAATCAAGGAAACCAAGCAGGTTTTCTATCTGCATCGCATCAATGTTCGCTCAGAACCGGCCGTTTATTTACAGGAAGCCATGACCATTTTCGCTGCCAACTTTATTCGGTGGACTGCCATTTGGATTGAGCAGCACGCACAGCCCGATCAGAAAATGGGCATCAAGCGCCAGGTTCAGGTTGCTGCTCACACTTTGGCTAAAGTCATCATCAATTCAGAAGGTATGTTGTTAAGGTTCAGCCCCGCCAGTTCACTTGCGGGTAAAACTCTTCTTTTTCCGGCTTCAAAAGAGCTCGTTCGACCTAATTATTTTTTGCCGCTTTTTACGCTTTTCGAGATGATTGCACAACGGTTACGCTAGGCTACCCACCTGCTCCACCTTGATAAGAGAGGCTTTCCGCATCTCTTATCATTTTTTTAGGTTAGCAATAGCGTCGTGTTTGTGATTTTTTATGCTATACTTTTTTGTGGAGTGGGGGTATTTAGCCCCGATAGATAACTTCTTAAAACCCTATTTTCTTGATAGTGTAGCAAAAAAATATCCCACTGTGGTTTTTGAAATGTGACAATTGTTAAATTACAAATTAGCAGCAGTTGTAGAATGAATAGTTTATTAACTGGCTCTATGGGACTTTGCGTGGCAACCCTCATGTGTGGGGTGTTATTTTGACGATATTGTGCGGTTTTGCCCTAAAGGTACTTCCCCATACAGCCGCGCCAAGCGAAATCCCAAAGAACCTTGGTTTTAATTGCCACGCTTATTGGTTGGTAAACTCTCTCTCTATATATCAACATACAAAAAGGAGCAAAATTATGCCCAAAACCCCCAAATCCACAACCGAGACCTTGGCCGAGACTGAGAATTATCTGGCGTGGAAGGCCGATGAACCCGATGGTGAAACCACTTACCATGTCGAACTGGACAACATGACCGTCCACTTATTCGAAGAAGAATGGGAAGAGTTCCTGGAACTGGCCGGAGCATTAATTGTGCAAGAAGAATACAAAAAACATCCATTAGAAGAATATTCTGAAAATGAACAAATTGCCTACTTGAGTATTTTATCTGCCATCTGCTATGCAGATAAAGAATTTGCGGATGAAGAGAAACGCCAACTGGATATATTGTTGGAGAAACTTAAGATCTCAGATTTAGGAAAATCTAAAATCTACTCTTCAGTATTCTATCTTCAGCACGATGATAAGCTTGCGAATCTTGAGACAATTCAAAATCTTGGTAATACTGAATTGAAATATACATTAATCTCAGACTTGTGTCTTTTTGCTTTGATTGACTCAAAATTCATTGATGAAGAATACCAATACATCCTTGGCATCGCAGAAATATTGGGTATTACCCAAGAACAAGTTGATGCCATAAAGTCTATCCAAGAAAATCTTGATAGAATCAAAAATATTCCGTCAAATTCTGAAAGATTTAGGCAGGTCATAAAAGAGAGTGTAGCAACCCTTGCTGGGGTCGGTATCCCCATAGGAGCAATTGCAGCAAGCGGTTCAGTTTTTGGACTTAGCGCCG
The DNA here is from genome assembly GCA_026390035.1 of Chloroflexota bacterium. Taxonomy (GTDB): domain Bacteria; phylum Chloroflexota; class Anaerolineae; order Anaerolineales; family Villigracilaceae; genus UBA5195. The sequence goes on along the minus strand of JAPLGT010000251.1, from coordinate 3,004 downwards.
CTGGAATAAGTTCTGGCTTGGCTTTTCTCGGCGCTGGGTTCGGAATGGTGGCAGGGGCTGTTGTTGTGGTTCCTGCAATCGCAATAGGGGCTGCATATGGTGTCAAGAAACTCTTTGATGTCGTATGGAAAGATAATAAGAATTCAGATAATGTGAAAAACTCATAAGAAGCGGTCGAAAGGGTATATGGACAAAAAAATCGTAAAAAGTGAAATGCAGCCTGTATCGGCTAAACTTGTCATTGTACAAGGAATTGTTCAAAACCTTCCAGAAATTATTGGAACAATCAAGGAAATCTATGCTCTTAATAAAAAAGAGCAATTATTTGGTCGAGTTCTGCAATCTCGGCTTGATGAATTGAACATCAATAAAGAGAATTTCAAAGTTTTGGTTGAAGGTTTGACAGATTTATCAAAATCAGAAAATACTGATAATGAGACAAAAATTATGTACAGAGATATGATAAAAACGCTGTTTGAAATTTTCACAACCAATATGCATACTTCACAGGATATTTCTAATTATTTGAAAGAATTTTAAAGTGTATGGGATAAATTTAATGACAGTTGCCAAAATATTGGGAACAGCTGCGGTTAGCAATATTTTATTTAACAGGTACGGGGCAATTCATTCGGTTTATCAGGAAATTTTAAAATATTCTGCTCAACAAAATATTGCTATGGTAAAAGTAATGATGCGGACTCTTGCACAACAAAACGAGCAGGCATATAAAGACGTCGCTAAAATTCTCAAAGAGCATTTTACTGAAGAAGAACTACAAGATATTTTGCATCAATGAATACAAAAGCGTGCCAATCATGCTCGCCGGGATTTGGCGGCTTAAGAGCAGCCCGAAAAAAGAGTTGTTTGCCTGTGAAAACACTGGCTGGGCTGAACCTTAACAACAAACCTTCTGAATTTTGGATGACCTTCGCCGAAGTATTTGCGGCAACTTGCACCTGCTTTTTGATACCCATTCCACCAACAGGGAGTGAGTTCTCATCCTGGTCAGCATGCTCTTCGATCCAGGCTGTTGCCCAGCGAATAAAATTGGCTGCAAATATAGTCATAACTTCCTGTAAATAAATGGCCGGTTCGGAGCGCACCTTTAGCCTATTGAGATAAAAGACCTGTTTGGTATCCTTTATTCCAGCCTCGATTGTCTGGCGAGCGTTGTATTTTCCAAGCCAGGTCGGTAAATTAGTAGTCACAGGCGTAGATCCGAAGTGCGCAAGGGCGCTGTGCTTTTGGGTTTTGCCGGTGTAAAAACGTTCCAGCGCAATATCGAGCGGGTAGGGGCAGTTTTTTATCGGCATCTCTGACCATGCAACCATTTCAGCATTGTTCCCAACACGTGTCCAAGCAGTTTCAGGTGTCACGCTCTGCTTGAGCTTCTCCACGATTTTGTGATTGTGCAGTTTTACATATAATTCGTAGCCCATTTCAATCAACAGGGCGATATTGTCGTAGGTGCCGAAGCCAGCATCGAGGCGAAAACAGGCTTCAATCGGTTGTGGATTTTCTACGTTCTCTCGTTCAAACTGTGCCAGCCGCTTGCGCAAGGCTTTTTCCTGCTCAGCGTGTGCGTTTAGCCAGACCTGCGTCTTGCTCAGCTTTTTGCGAGCGACTTCTATGGCTTTTTCGTAGCGCAACCCGCGGCGTTCAAGCGTTTGGATACGTTTCGGCTTGGTTTCTGGTATTTCTTATGCAACCCGAAGCCTTTCGAGTGTATCCGCCTTGGCATGTTCTGTCGCTGCCAAAACCGCTTGCTGGCTGCAGAAGCGTTCATCGACTGGCTCACGGCTTTTGACAAAGTCTTCAATCCGTTTTTGAAGCAGTTCCGTGCGCCGTTTGGGATGTTGCCCACTGCGTTTTTCAGCCGCCAGTACCAGAGCTTCGGCCTGTGTGCAGGAAACTGTGTCTCCCGCATGGTGATCCACCGAGAGCCATAATCGTCCGTATGTCGGGCTATGGAAACTAACAACTGCCGCCTGGTATCCCAGCCGAATTTCATCCGACATATGACCATAAGCCGCATTTGGGTAAGTTCGACTGGTGTTCGAGACCGGCAGTCCAGTTAAATCGCCATCATATTGCAGCCCACAACCTTGTGAACGCAAAACAGCCAGTTCACTATCCAAAAACGGCTGACTGACCTGCTCCAGCACGCTCGCAATCGCCTTGGATTCATTCCAGTTCAGCTGTTTCATCGCTCGACTGACGCTGGTGTAGTCTACCCAACCCACCTGTCTCCAGGCTTCTGCCACCGCCAGGTCTTTGTCCAGTGGGTGCCCTGCCAGGCTAATATCTTGCAAATGCTGAGTGCCTGACAAAACCGTTACAAGAAATTCGAGCACTTTCGCCTGCGGCGTGTGATCGTGGACCTTTTGGCTGAGTTTGACGGCTTCAATGCCTGAAATCAGACTGATTTCCTGGGCAAAATGTCCCAAGGGAATCAATAGGGCGTGTTGAGTTTCTCGTTCTTGGGCCATTTCCATTCCTGCTTGCTGATATGGCTCAAGATTATGTCATCCTTATTCAGTTGGTAATGTTCAAAATTCCTCACTTTTCACGATTCCGCTTCTGATTGCACAACACGTTACGCTAAATCGACTACTCCCGAAATTCCTCGTCTGATATTTTGGCATGAGTCAAAAACCCTGGAAGTCAGTCCAACACTTTGAAAATTATTGGCGCATTTTTTCGCCGTGGTAGCCTACCAAATATCGGATAAACCTGTCTTTCCATGGTTACCACAACTAACAATCGAACTATTTATTTTGATTGACAGAAAAGAACATGCGTGCTATTAATGGACTGTATTCACTTTTACCGTGAGATATATAGTTTGCGAACGCCACAAAATGTGGCAGGTCGAACCTGGACCAAGGAGAAAAGAGATGATTGGAAAACTTATTGGGAAGCTTGTTGTTTGGGGGTTGTTGTCTGTTGTTGTAGGCGTAGTTTCGCTGGGTGGGTATTTTTATTACAAAGCCGGCCAGCC
>JAPLGT010000294.1:0-30225 GCA_026390035.1 Chloroflexota bacterium | reverse complement strand
TCAAATTCAACCAACACGTCAATGTCACTGTTGTGGGTTGCCTCACCACGTGCAAAGGAGCCAAACACGGCCACCTACTCGACCCCGTGCTGGATCAGTTCCGACCGGTGTTCCTTCAAGAGTTGTGACACTATCTCAAACGATTTTTCAACTCTTGCAGGTTTTCGAGAATATTGGGGTTTCCGTATTATCCAAGAGTTACCCCTTTCGGTATTCAAGCCCTTTTTGCCACACCTCTTCGGCGTGCTGGTAAGTGGCCAGCCAGTTAACATACGACCCGCTCAACTGCTTGTGACGCTTTGCCAGCGCGCGCAAGTTTTCTTCCGGGTCATCAACTAGATTCAGCCCCAAATCTGCAGAGAAAAGATCGGGCAGGGATACTCCCGGTCAATTGGTACTTTTTTGCCAGGAAAACTGCGGCTGTGTAATAACAACGAAGTGTCAGCAAAGCTGCTGGTTCAAGTTTCCTCGCCGCTGTCCGTACATTTGCAGCATATTGAGGATATTCCAGAAAAAGGGGAATTAGCGATAGCCGCAAGCGAGCTTCGTTGCTTTGCGCCAGCGCGGAGATCGGCCTGAGAGGCTGGGTATGCAAAGACTCATCCACCCCATGACCGCCCATGATGAAATTAACCCCCAACGCGTGAAGGGCGTTCGCAAGTTGATCGCCTGTGGTTGTGGTGTAGTTACCCATGCGTAAATTATACATCGATGACACGTTGCTTGCGCACCAGCCAAGCCGCATTATGCTAAACTAATTCAACACCCCTCACTTTTTCAAAACCTATCCACCGGTGACCCCAGCATGTGCGTTGCTTTATTAGCCGCTTCGGTCTGGGCCAGGTAACGGCGCAGGACGGTCAAATCGGAATGCCCCATCAATTTTTGCAGGGCAAAGATGTTGACTCCGTTGCGCAGCATGGTGATGGCAAAAGCCCTTCTGAAAATGTGCAGGGTGGGTTTTCCTTCGAGTCTCGCCTTTTTTGTGCATCTTTCGAGGATCTGGTTCAAGCCAGCATAGGTTAACCTTGAAGCGTTCTTGGAGACTCTCCACACGGAGTTCTTCGAAGCGAGAAAAAACTCGAATGATTACTCGCAGCTGAAGAGCGAGGAGCAAGGAACGAGGAAATACAGGTACTTTATATCGGGCGGTCCGAGACACTTAGGGCTCGCATCAAGCAACATCGCAGCCCTGAGGGTCGAGGCGTTTTTTTCGCTCCATCCCCAGCGTTCGGTTGCGGGAAACAACTCAGAGATAACAATATTCATCTTGAAGTTCAACGGCATTAATAACTTGCTAATCCAGGCAATAGAAGATGGTTTCTTGGAATTCCTCAATCCGGCATTTGGGCGCAAAGGAGAGCAATGACAGGATAGTAAATTCCAAAAACTGGTTGTCCCAAACCAAAGACACATTCCACCGTATGTCTATGGTTTTTCGCCAGAGTCCAGCTATTGATATAATTCAAAAGCTTCAGAATTTCCTTGTGCTTTAATAAACTGCAAACCAGAACGCAACCCTTTTAAAAAGGGTAGAATAATCACTGCACTTTTGATTGCATGACCAAATGATAACAAAAAGGAAGGTATATATGTATCGCTCAAGGTTGCTTTTATTTGGAGTTATATTGAGTATATTTCTTTCGATAATTACCGTTGGAGCACAGTTTCAATATATTTATACTTCTTTTGGACCCAAATATATAATTAAGGAAGATTACGACAGGCATTTATCACGGATATCAGGTATTGCGGCTGCTCCTTTACGGTATAGGGTCTTGACCGATTATGTCCTTGGGAAGGTTATGAAGCTGTTCCCGGCGCAAGACAATCAGGAACGCGCTCGTATTTATGAAAAAGTCGCTTTTGGATTTCGAATTGGCCAGAACATTATCATCTTTTTACTGGCACTTTTTTATTTTCGATCTTTGAAATTATCATTCCAGTTTTCTTTTATAGGCATGATCCTTTGTGCCTACGGCATGTGTTTTGCTTTTGTTCAATCAGATTTATCATATTACATATATACTCAAATCGCGTTTTTTCTTCTCGCAGCCACGTTGATCAATTTCCAGAAATATAATTGGCTTATTCCTCTAACCATAATTGCAGCTTTTAATCGCGAGGAAGCAATTTTCATTCCTCTAATGCTTTTAGGCTGTCAAATAATCCACTTTAACTTCAAGATATTTGACAAACGTACTGTACTATTACAAGCCTCGCAGTTGATATTTTGTTTTGGCTCATATTTCTTGATTTACTTTGGATTGAGGTATGTATTAGGGTCTGCAGGTTATTCAATTAGTCGATATGGGATGGTTTTTCCAGGGTTGGAATTGTTTCGCTTAAACTTTTTAAATCCAGATACATGGATAGGATTATCTTTAATGTACAGTGGTTTGCCTTTTATTATTTTATACTTTAGGAAATGGCCCGCAATTTTAAAGTCATACCTGATATGCTTGGTTTTGCCATGGTTTATGCTTGAATTTGCTTTCGGCTCATCAGACGAAACGCGATTATTCCTGGTTCCCCTATTTATTGTCTTTGTGCCTGCTACTATTTTTATGTTATCAAACTTAAACCCTGAAATGCAGAAAAACAAAGTTTGAAATTATTTTTTCGTAATTTCTTCTTTACTATGGTAGTCAATCATTCTTCGCCGATTGACTACCATGGGATCCTATTATTCAAAAAGCAAATCTTTGTATTCTATGTTTGTAAAAATTTATAAAGATTAAGGAATTGTCAAAATGAATACAAAATTAACGCAAAGAACAAATAAAGAATTCCCTATTAGCGTTTTACTAACCGCTATGTTTGGCTTGACCGTGTTGCGCTCAGCGTGGGTCGCTGAGGATGCCTATATTACATTGCGCACCATCGATAATTTTGTTAATGGTTACGGCCTGACCTGGAATGTAGCCGAAAGAGTTCAAGCCTATACTCATCCCCTTTGGATGTTAGCGCTTTCGGTTCCTTATTTTTTTACACGTGAAGCATTTTACACCTCAATATTTTTATCATTAATAACTTCGATCATTGCGTTCTTTATAGTGTTAAAAATGTTGCATCGCCCAACTTATGCCACCATTGCAGGGCTGTGTGTATTGATTTTTTCAAAAGCCTTTATTGACTTTTCGACTTCTGGACTTGAAAACCCTCTTACCCACCTGTTATTGGCGATTTTTCTCTATATTTATTTTGAGCAGCCAGATACTTACGACAATAAGATGATTTTCTGGTTGAGTTTTGTCGCTGGTTTAGCTGTAACCAATCGGATGGATACCATTTTATTTTTTACCCCTGCGCTTATTTTCGTATCTTTCAAGCGACGGTCGTGGTCTGGGATAAAATGGATGATAATTGGTTTTTTGCCTTTCTTTCTGTGGGAATTTTTTTCAGTCTTCTATTATGGTTTCCCATTCCCCAATACAGCCTATGCTAAACTGAATACTGGTCTTTCGCGCTTTGACCTGCTGGAAGCTGGTTACTTTTATTTTATTAATTCCATTCACTGGGATCCGATTACCCTATTTATAATCACGACAGCTCTTATATTGACGTTTTTTCAGGAAAGGTGGCACGAAAAATTCATTGCCCTTGGTGTGCTTTTATATTTAATGTACATCATCTGGATTGGCGCTGACTTTATGAGTGGGAGATTTTTCTCCGGAGCGCTATTAGTAGCGGTGGTTTTATTTAATCGCTACGTAAAAAATATCTCGTTTTTGCATGGATTGATTATTTTGGTCCTGGTCATTGGTCTTGGGTTGATTTCGCCATCCCCAACGTTGTCAAGCATCGATGAATTATCTTTTCCCGCCCGCAAGATGGATTTAAATGGGATTGCAGATGAGCGCAGTTTTTATTTTCAGTCGTCCAGTCTGATTTATGCCAAACGAAACACAATTTCACCTTACAATGATTGGGCGAACCTTGGTAAGCAACTTAAAGCTGATGGAATTAAATATGATCAACTGGAAAATATAGGTTATGCAGGTTATTTTGCGGGACCTCAAATATTCATCATTGATAGGCTGGCGCTTGCCGATCCGCTTTTATCTCATCTCCCGCCGATCCCTAATGAAAATTGGAGAATAGGTCATTTTGAACGCGCTATTCCGGATGGGTATTTTGAGAGTATTAAACACGCTGACAATCGGATTAGTAATCCAAATCTGGCAATATATTATGATAAATTGCGCCTGGCAACACGCGGCTCATTGTGGAGCCCGAAACGGTTAATTGCTATTTGGGATTTAAATACTGGTCGAATGGACAATTTCTTGAAGAATTACAACCCTTGAATGTTTCCTCTTTTGGGTAAAGCTGGCTGAACCGGCTTTTTCGGTACCCTGCACAGATCGGCGGCTGATGGCTATTTAGGCGCAGAGCGCTGCGCTACTACAAAACATCATCACGAATAGCCCAAATTTACGAATAGCATGCACAAAGCGCTAAAAAATTCGTGAAATTCGGTTTATCCAGAGCATTCGTGTTAAAAACTCCCAACCTTATGGCAGAGTAGGTCGTATGCTCACATAACATCACTTACAAAACATCACCTTGGCAGAATTCAAACTTGCCTAACCTATCTCCCCAAAATCACCAAAACGCTGGATCCATTTGGCCGGCTGATACTCCAATGCAATTACACTGCAGCGCTGTTCTTTCAAAAGCAATTTTCATCCCAGGTCAAAATCAAACAAGAATTACCAGATTTATTTTCGGATGATCCAGGTCTGGAGCAATGCTCGGATTTGGATGTTTGCCTGGAGACTCTGGCTGCCCGTCATTAGGTTCTCAGCCAATCTTCTGTAAATTGGCTGGGAACCTATCAAAACGCGGCACAAATTTGGCTTCGAGAAAATGCGTAAAAAATAGTCATCAACATTTTTTGGTTATCGTTCGTGGCCCCATACTTCGCTGCCGAAACCACCTTCGAATAACATCCCAGAATAAGCCAGATGACTGGCTTATCGGATCACCCTGACAGTCACTCCAATATCAAGTGCCTGCCAGACTTTATCCGAAGTTAATGCAGCGGAACCGGTTTTGAGCGCAAGCGCCAGGCAAGCGCGATCACCCAGCGAAAGGCCCAATTGTTTGGTTTTACTTGCTAGAATTCCTGCCAGAAATGCTTGATCTTCATCAAATGGGGTTATATCCAGCGCCAGGATATTAAGGGCCTCCCGAATTTCGTTTTCTGGCATTCCCAGCAGTGTCAATCGCGTAACAACCTCAGCAAAATTTACGGAAGAAATGATCGCGCCGGACAAAGACTCTTGCACTATTTTTGCCCCAACTTCATCATTGAGCAAAGCCAGAACGGCAGAAGCATCCAGCACTACTCTATTCATGGGCCGCTTCTTCTCTACGAGCCTGGATCAAGTTATCAACCAGGGAAGTTCCTTTCGGAATATATTTTTTGACGGCTTGCTGCGCAATGACAACGGCCTGGTGAAGAGGAATCATCCGAATGGATCCATTTTCGAGCTGTAAAACGATTTCATCTCCCGTCTTGATCTGTAATTCTTTCCGCAATTTTGAAGGGAGAACGAACCGCCCTCCTGAGTGTACTTGAACCCGATATTCCATTTAAGCCACCTTTCTAAATTAAACCATATAAATTAAGTATACCACTTTCCAGAGAAGTGGTAATTCGCAGGTGACTTTCTGAAAGAATCACGTATTAGCTTTTATCCACCGGTGAACCTTCTCGTAAAAAAGTCTCCAATCGAACTTCTCAAAGCCAGTGCGTATTAACGCACTGGCTTTGATTGTGAGTTCCACAGGGCCATTTTACAGCGTGATGCCTGGCTTGCGGCCCGTAGCCGTTGCGCGCTTGCTCAGCTCCAAACGCAAGCCTGCCAGTTTAAAACACTGCTCAGACACACAGATGCATTAAGTTGCGCCAATGGATATTTTTATTGGTGTGCTTATTTTTCAGAATAAACCCCTTTGCCAACTGGAAACTCCAGCCCGGCTCAATGTTGAATAAGAGCAAGAAGCGTAAAACCCTGGCATCAAAGCGGCGCATATTGACATCGAAATATAACAGTGTTATTATATATATGTCAATACGAAGAGAGGCCCATAATGTCCGAATATTCCATTCAGGAAATATCTGACCAGAGCAGCCTGGCGCGCCGGACGATCCGCGCCGGACGATCCATTTCTATGTCCAGCAGGGGCTGCTGCCGCCGCCCGAAGGTGCGGGCGTTGGTACACGTTATTCCGAGACTCACCTGCTGTGTTTGCAGATCATCCCACTGCTTAAGCGCAAAGGTCAGAAGCTGGACCAGATCCGCGCCAGCCTGAAAGACCTGGATGAATCTGGCCTGCGCGCGTTGTACGAACAGGTCAACGAACCGGTCAGCGCTGAGCCGGCGTTCCTGCCCACCAGCCAACCTTTTGCGCATTACCAACTGCCTGCCGGAATGACACTGACGGTCCCGGGCACGCTGACGCCTGGCGAACGCAAAAAACTGGCTGAACTACTCAAAGCCATTAGCGAACTTTTCTCAGCTGAATGAAAGGGAAAACGATGACTACTGAACTGTCTGTTATGCCTGCACTGCATGTCTTGAATGACATTGAAAGCCCGCTGCCGTTGGAGCACACCGCCATCAGGGCCAGCATCACAGGGCTTCTGGCTGTGGTTACGATTAGCCAACGTTTTCGCAACCCGTTAACCGCCAAAGCCGACCTGGAATATCTGTTCCCCTTGCCCCACGAGGCCGCGATAACCGCTTTTGAACTGCAGATTGGAGAGCGGGTCATCCGTGCCAGTGTGCAGGAAATTAAACAGGCGCGCCAGCAGTACGCAGAAGCCCGCCGCCAGGGCAAACATGCCAGCCTGTTGGAAGGACGGCGCCCCAACCTGTTCGCCTTGCAGCTTGCCAATATCCAACCGGGCGAATTTATCCAGGCTGTCACCAGCTATCAGCAGCGCCTCGAACTTTTGGATGGAGGCTGCGAATTTGTGTTTCCGATGGGTCTGACGCCCAAATATCAGCGCCCCGGCCAGGCAGACGAAGCCGATGAGGTCAATGCGCCTTTGGCGGACGACATATCGCAGGTGGGGGCTGTCGAAATCAGTGTTGAAGCTGAAACAGGCTCACACAGCGCTGACCCATCCAGCCCGACACACGCGTTGATCATCTCGCGCCCGGCTGAAACCCGTTTCCATGTGGAACTCGATGGCGCACACCTGCCCAACCGTGATTTTGTCCTGCGCTGGCGGCTGGATAACGAAAGCATCCAGCTGCCGGCCTGGCACACAACTGGCGAACATGGTTATTTTCTGGCAACCTTCATGCCACCTGTGCCGGATGCGACCGCGGCACCCATGCCGCGCGAATATGTTTTTGTGCTCGATCGCTCCGGCTCGATGAGCGGTGAACCGATTCAACAGGCAGTCAACGCACTGCGCGCCTGTCTACGCACACTCAACCTGCAGGACACCTTCGCTATCTTGCTTTTTGATGACCGGCTGGATTGGCTATTCGCTTCAAGCGCTGTTAGCCAGGCCAACGTGGAGCAGGCTGACGCGCTTTTAGGCCAGGTCACCGGGCGCGGAGGCACAGAAATCATGCCGGCGCTCGAGGCAGCCCTCGCACTTCCCAGCGACCCACGGCGCCCGCGCCTGGTGGTATTCCTGACGGATGGTGCAGTGGCTTCGGAAGCGCAAACGCTCAAAAAGGCACGCACAAGCATGGGCGCGACGCGTCTATTCAGCTTTGGGGTGGGGCCATCGGTGAACCGCGCTTTTCTTCAGCAGTTGGCGCGCATCGGGCGCGGCGAAGCCACATTCATCGGACTGGACGAAGATATTGAGGAAGCCATTCTACGATTCCAGGATCGGATCGCCTTCCCGCTCTTGACCAATCTCAGCCTGCGGGCCGAGGGCTGCCAAATTTGGGATGTGTACCCCGCGCAGCTGCCCGACCTTTACGCCGGTCGTCCGCTGGAGGTGGTGGGGCGCTTCGTCACAACCAGCACAGGTGAACTACCTGCCAGCCTGGTGGCACAGGGCGAACGCGCGGGTGCTGTGCTGGAAATGCGTTCCAGTTTGACGAAGATTGCGCCTGACCCAGAGATACTCGCACGCCTATGGGCGCAGGCGCGTGTGGACGATTTGGGCGAACAGAGCGAGTTGGGGCTCAAACCCGAACACGCCGCCCGCGCTGAAATCATCCCGCTGGCGATCGGGGCATCCTTGCTGACAAAGTACACCGCTTTCCTGGCAGTGGATAGCGCCGCGCCGGTCAGGCCGGGCAAGTCGCAGTTTATCCGGGTTGCACACCCCTTACCTGAAGGATTGGTCCAGGACGGGTTTGAGGAGCCAGAGAAGTTTGTCCAATTAAACTCCCTGGCTGCTCCGATGATGATGTCTGATACGTCGTTTTCGCTCAACGTTCTCTCCGAAAGCCCCACCTACACGCACTCAAGCACGTTTTCGAATATCAGCGCAGCTTATCCGCCGAGCGCAGAGCTGGATCAATCACCCGCCGAAGCACTGCAGCGCTTGAAAAATATAGCAAAATCGCTCAAGCACCCACTGCCTGCCCCCAAAGACACCAAAAAACCTGCCCAGCCGCGTGGCGCTAAAACAGGAATTTCGACCTCAGCTGAAACTACGAACATCATACGTGAGCTGGCGCGCTCGCAGCAGTTGAATGGTTCCTGGAAAAATGACGTTGAGCTCACAGCTGCCGCTCTGCTGGCATTTATTCGCAGCGGGCAAACTACGCAGAAAGGTTTCTTGCGTAAACAAACCCAACGCGCTTATGCCTGGCTGGTACAGAACAGCGCCAGTGGATTCGCGGGCTTTCTGCGCGCCCTGGCCTTGCACGAGCTGGCAGATGCAACCAGAGAGCCCGAACAATTCATGGCTTGCGCAAAGGCAGTCTCAAGCCTGCCGGCCCCGGCGGACAGTCTGCAAACGGCTGCATATCATATTCTGATGGGTAGACCCGCTTCTTCTATAGCGCATCATCTTGCCAAAAACCTTGACGAGTTACGCCTGGTCGTTGTTAGCAGGGCCCCATGTTCCAAGGTCGTGCCTGAACTGCTGAGTGACGATCTGGGCCGGGCGCTGGTGGCAGCCCTGGCCGGGTCGTTGGGCTAAGAAAATCTGTGTAAAATACAGTAACACAAGGTCTTTTGGTGGTTATTTTTGCGGAATAATTCCGCAGAAATAACCACCTGCGGGGTACGCAAAGCGCACCGATTTTCGTTCTTTGGCAGGCATGGCCGTGAAGAAATACGACCTGAATCTGGATCACAACCAGTCAATACCCGGATAGAATAGATTACGTTCAAAAACCCGAGGTTTTCCTTCCCAGGCAGTGGCAGAGCCCATGGCACTTTGCGGGTCAGCGCTGGAAAAAACCGTTATCCCAGGGAGATCAGCTGATGAGCAACAGACGAAGCATGCTTTTCTTGTGCATTTTCCCAAACGTGCTGTGCGCCTGCGCCCTTTTGACGGCACCCGCACAGCCAACGCAGGTAGACTCGCCGCTGCCGGCTGTTTCTCCGGTGCCAACCTGGCCGGAGAAACCTTCCACGCCCACCCAGCAGGATGAACCACTCCCCAGCCCCACCCAAACTGAGCTGCCCGGACCAGCTGTGCAGATCACAAACTGCGACAGCTTTCCGGCTAATAATTTTTGGAATGCAGCCATCGACCAGCTGCCTGTGCATGCCATGTCAGAGCAGTGGATCGAGAGCATCGGGTCTGGCGAAAGCTTGCACATGGATTTTGGTTCAGGCAGCTGGGATGGCGGGCCGATAGGAATTCCGTACAATTTGATCGCTGACGCAGGCGAAACAAAATTTTCGCTCCAGTTTGAATATGCCGGCGAATCAGATCCGGGGCCCTATCCAATTCCGGCCAACCCGCAGGTTGAATACGGCTCGGATCATCACATCCTGCTGGTTGAACCCGGCACCTGCACACTCTATGAGATCTATGCGGCTCACTTTGCAGACGGTCAATGGAGCGGCGGATCGGGTGCCATTTGGAACCTGGGCGAAAATGATCTACGCCCAGCAGATTGGACCTCGGCGGACGCTGCCGGGCTGCCAATTTTCCCTGGTCTGGCACGCTACGCTGAAATTACATCCGGAGAAATAACCCACGCGCTGCGCTTTACCGCTGAAGACACAGCCGGGTATATTTGGCCCGCCCGGCACCAGACTTCCGATGCGAAGATGGGTATTCCACCCATGGGTGCGCGCTTCCGTTTGAAGGCAGGCTATGATATCTCTGGCTTTCCGCCTGAGGAGCAGATCATTTTACGCGCTATGAAAAAATATGGGCTCGTCCTGGCGGATAATGGTTCAAACTGGTATGTCTCGGGGGCACCCGCTGAAGGTTGGGATAATGAAAAGCTGCACTTGCTGGATGTTTTGCGCGGCGCTGATTTTGAAGCCATCGACACAGCCCGGATGATGGTAGATCTGAATTCAGGTGAAGTCCGACCCTAGCGCAGTGGCATCACCCGCGGAGCTGGCAACCGTGCAGGTTCCACACTCAGACCTGTGCCTGGTCGAGGAAACGCGAAAAGTATTTGCGCGCGCAGAGCAATTGAAGCATAATACGAGTGTATAAATTCTGTATTTACTCACGGCGTGCCAGTTTGGGCTTGCCCCGATAACCCATCCCCCTGCCCGCTTCCCAAAAACGGGCAGGGGGTGAAAGAGCTTTTTTGCGGGGCAAACCATCGATTTTTAATCGCCCGAGCAGCAGAACCAGGATGGTTCAGTGCCAAAACGAAGAGCTTGTGAGTAAATACTAAATTCTACCTGTCAGGCTTTTGCAGATACGCTAACCCCGGGCAGGTACGGCATTTTCCAGAAGTAGTTTACGAACACACACAAGGATGATGAGAAAATGACAACTCAAGTTACCCGGCCGGCCATCCCGATTTCTGAATTCCCCGCACGTTGGAAAAGAGTGCAAGCCGTCATGGCCGCGAAGGATCTTGATTTTCTGGTGGCCTATGCTGATGACCGGGCCACCTTTGGAGCGGCCCATGCCCGCTGGCTGGCAAACTTTCCGGTCCATTTTGAGCCGGTCTGCATTCTAATGCCCCGGCAAGGCAATCCGGTCATGCTGGTCGGCCCGGAAAGCGACCAGTATGCGCTGCTCATCGGCCAAATACCGGATGTGCGCGTCATGCGCGAATTCACGCACCCGGACGAAGATTATCCCTATGCCAGGATTCAAAGCCTGGGCGAGATCATGAACGAGATTGGGCAGGATCTCCAAGCCATTCGAAGAGTGGGGCTGGCCGGACGCGGGTTGATCGGTAGTGACCTGATGAGCGCCTGGCAGGCTGCCTTGCCCAACCTGGCCTGGGTGGATATGGAGAACAGCCTGTGTGAGCTCCGATCTCAAAAATCCCCGGCCGAAATTGAAGTGATCCGCCACGCATACAAAATCGCCGAAGCTGGTTTTCAGGCGGGTGTGGACAAGATTCGCGCGGGGGTGACAGAACGCGAGGTGGCCGCCGAAATTGAGGCAGCCATGCGCCGGGCTGGCGCAGAGGGCACCGGAATTGACACGATTGTCGCTTCGGGGCCAAATTCCCGGCCGATCCTGGCGCGCTCAACCTTCCGGCAGATTGAGGCGAATGACCTGGTCATCCTGACGATCGCTCCGCGCTATGAGGGCTACCATGCCGCCATCGGACGGGTCGTACTGGTTGGGAACCCGGATCCTGAGATCAGGCGCGCCCTGGATATCGCCATCCTGGCCCAGCAAGCCTGCGCCAAGGAGCTTCGCGCCGGCATTGAAGGACGCGCGGTGGAGGCGATTGGCCGGCAGGTGGTTGCTTCTGGTAATTTGGGCCAATATTTTCTCTATTCAGGCGTGCACAGCCTGGGGGTGATTGAATTTGAAGCGCCCATCTTTGGGCCAAGCAGCCCGGCCGAATTGAAAAAAGACATGATCATTTCGATTGATATTCCCATGTTCAACGCCCCCTGGGGCGGTCTGAGAATTGAGAATGGTTACCTGATCACCGAGACCGGCGCAGAGCCCCTGCACCAGACTCCTTACCATATCCAAAAATAAACGCATCTATTCGCAAATATCCAGGGTAACCCATGCCCCTGCCCCGAAAAACGGGAAGGGGTGAAAGAGCTTTTTTGCGGGGCAAACGATCTATTTTTATTCGCCCAAGCAGCAGGACCAGGATGGTTAGTGCCAAAACGAAGAGCTCGGAGGGGAATACAAACAAACAGGTGCTTTCCAGGGTCAGTCACCTGCCAACAGAACGACAAAATCTTGATTGTTTCGCCTTAAATAAAAAAGACAGGGACATGCTTTTGGAGCAGGTTCCCTGTCTTCTGGTTTAAAAATGTGGATTAATCTCCAGGTTGAAGCTCAACATTGGTCTGGATCATTTCGACCGGGCTAGATTTGGAGCGGAAGATGGCCCAGACAGTGGCAGCCAGCAGGCAGAAGGCGATGATAGCCACCGTGAAATTGATCGAACCATTTGCCTGTACCAATGGATACTTGACGATGATCGGCGCGGCCAGGAGTGAAACCAGGTTGCCAACTTTGATCATCGGGTTCAAGGCCGGTCCGGCGGTATCCTTCATCGGGTCACCAACGGTATCGCCGACCACACTGGCTTTGTGACGTTCGGAACCCTTGCCAGTATTTTTCATTAAGTTGCGCGGCTCATCTTCAATTGATTTTTTGGCATTGTCCCAGGCTCCGCCGGCGTTGGAAAGGAATACCGCCAATAGCTGCCCGGAGAGGATGATCCCAACCAGGAAACCACCCAAAGCTTCCACCTGTAATACCAAACCCACCACCAGGGGCATCAGAATGGAGATGGTTGCCAAAGGAATAAGTTCCTTCTGAGCCGAAGCGGTGGAAATGGCCACCACGCTGGCGTAATCTGGTTTGCGGGTACCTTCCATGATGCCCGGGATTCTAAATTGGCGACGAACTTCTTCTACAATCTGCCCGGCAGCACGGCTGACAGCCCGGATGGAGAGCGAAGAGAACAACCAGGGCAGCGCACCACCCAATAGCAAACCAATGAACACGCGCGTATCTGAAACCCGGATGGAATCCATCACGACCAGGCCCAGCTGAGACTGAACGCGACCCACATCGGTAATATATGAAGCAAACAACGAGACCGCAGCAATCACAGCTGAAGCGATTGCAACACCCTTGGTAATGGCCTTGGTGGTATTTCCAACAGCATCCAGGTCAGCCATAATCCGGCGCGCCTTTATGGTGACCGCATCGGTCAACCCTTGCCAGGCCATTTCGCCAATGCCATTGGCGTTATCCGAAATTGGACCGTAAGAATCCATGGCGACGTTATTACCGGTATGGCTGAGCATGCCGATCCCAATCATGGCGATGGCATAAAGCACATACACCGAGCCATCTGCGTTGTAGAGCAGCAAGCCCATCATAAAGCTGATCACGATCACCACCAACGCCCAAACACTTGATTCCATGCCGACCGAAAGACCGGATAGGATGGTGGTGGCTGGACCAGTATTGGTGGATGCAACGATTTCTTTGACGGGTGATTTTTTGGTGGATGTGAAATAGGATGTCAGCGGATTGAAAGCTACTGCCATGCCCACGCCCACAGCCGTCAGAGCTGCAAAGCGCCAATCGTGCGCATACGTTAGGGCAAGCACAATCGAAACCAGGACGGTGAACACGCTCGAAACTTCGTAAGAACGGAACATCGATTCTTCTGCATCGTGCGAGCGCAAAAATTTGATCGGGAATTTCTCCCAAATCGGAACCGTAAAAGTACCGATGATGGATGAGATCACACCCACGGCGCGGATGATCAATGGGTAGACGATCCACTTGAGATCGCCGGTGATGGCAACCAGCGCCAACCCCAGGATCAGACCAGATACGATCGTGACTTCATACGATTCGAAAATGTCCGCGGCCATGCCGGCGCAATCACCAACGTTGTCGCCCACCAGATCTGCGATAACGGCGGCGTTACGGGGGTCATCCTCGGGAATGTCTTTCTCGACCTTGCCAACCAGGTCAGCGCCAACGTCGGCTGCCTTGGTATAAATACCGCCGCCCACCCGCATGAAGAGTGCCAGCAGGGTGCCGCCAAACCCAAAACCGAGCAAGGTATCTGGAGCGGCCTTGCCAAAAATAATGAAAATGATGGTCCCACCAAGCAGACCCAGGCCATCTGTCAGCATCCCGGTATAAGTGCCAGCATAATATGCGATCGAAAGGGCTTCATTAAAGCCACGCCGAGAGGCGGAAGCCACGCGCACATTGGCTTGCACAGCCATACGCATGCCCCACTGCCCGACGATCAAGGAAAAGGAGGCACCCATGATGAAGGCAATCGTTCGCCCAATGGCGATAATCAGGATAATACCCTGCTCGCCAAAGGCTTTAAACTCAGCGCGGGCTTCCAGGCTGGGCGGAACAACATAAACACTAAGGAACATGACCACCGTGAGCACACAGATCACCGGGAAGAT
Organism: Chloroflexota bacterium; assembly: GCA_026390035.1. Taxonomy (GTDB): domain Bacteria; phylum Chloroflexota; class Anaerolineae; order Anaerolineales; family Villigracilaceae; genus UBA5195. The sequence goes on along the minus strand of JAPLGT010000294.1, from coordinate 15,705 downwards.
GGTCTTTAGCTGCTGCCTAAGGTAAGAGTCTGCGCCAACGCGGATGGCGTTCCAGACTTCCTGCATCTTCTCGGTACCCATGTCTTTCTTGAGAACAGTGCTGCGCAGCCACCAGGCATAAGCCAGGCTGAGAAATGCAGAAGCCAAAACCAGGACCATGGCAATCTGTTCAAAACTATTCAAGCCATGCCGACTACCTAACCATAGAATATCCATACTACCTCCGAACAAGTTGATATTTTTTAAATCCAACCGCAAGCAGCGGCTGAACATAAAAGTCATGAAATAAGCAATCCTTGACCATCACAGCCTTTTCTCCCACCCCGAAGGTAACGGGGTAGGCAAGGATGCGCTCAGATGCGCCATGTGATTTTTCGCGTTTTTTTGGGGAATCCTGCCGGTAAATACAGTCAGGGTTCGAATGACCCTGGCGATGATGATTACGCTGTTTCCCTTACGCTAAACTGTCACGATCTACTATTAAAAGCTGGGATAGTATACATAACAAAGTCAGGGGCGTCCAACATTGTATTCTTATCTCTAATTCTGGACCATATAAGCAAAAGTTATAGAAAAACCAGCTGCATGCTAGCTTATTTCGGTAAGACCCCATTCAAAAACAGCAGGGTGATCCGTACCAAAAGACGGATTGCTGTGCCGGCCAGGGAACTTGAAGCATGCAGAGCAATCAAACTGGCCATGGTTCTGGTCGCTCGCGGTCCTTGCGGTTGGGGGTTTGTTGACCAGATGGCAGATTAAACGGCACAGGCTGCCTTTTGGCAGCCTGTGTGTGAGTGAGATGATCAGGATTTCAGGTCGATCATGCTGCCCGGGTTCAGGAAACCCTTATCCTGGAGTTTGCTCAATAAACTGGTTGTGTTGTCCGTGGACAGATTTGTCAGATCAAACTGACTCAAAATATCTTGCAGTGATTTCAATGAGGAAAGATTGATTTTCGATCTTCCAGCGCTGCCAGCAGCCGCTGACTGGGCATCCTGCGGCCGGCCTTTTTCGCGCAGATCATCCGCATCAAAACCAGCGGCTTCTATGACTTCCTTCATACCACGCGTGGGCTTGATACCCGCATCCCGGAATGACTGGAAAATGGCCTTTGCATCCGTAGTGGAGACATTGGCCGGATCATATTCAGAGAGTATCTGCTGAATCTGGGTCTTTTGCGCATCCGTCAACGGCGCAGAGCGGTGCTGCCGGCCGGGTCCCAGCATTGGACCCATTCCTTGAATTTGATCTACCATGGAACCACCTTCCTTTTGCCTTTTTGAATTTGAGTGATTTATTGATCCAAGTGTAGCAAAAGAATATGTGTAGATTGTTCAGATTGGCTAAAAAGTGGATAAAGAAAAAGTTAATTCGAGGTAAAAGGGAAGATGGTGAGAAAGATGGATTCTATGATCTTTTAATATCAGCGATCAATTCTTTACATCCACGCCTGGCAAAATTTGCCAAATTCCGTATTCACTTTTCGAACATTTTTTTTGTGGCAAAAGCGGAGGATTGTTCAATATAATTTGATAAGCAACCATCGGGTCGCCAGGTTTACCAAAAATAGGTTTTAGTTTCAACCACACGGGAGTATTGTTCGGATCAGGCACAAAATCCATATACAAATGCCGGACAGTGTAGTTTTTTTCATAGGCTATATATTTGTAGCCTTCCTTATAAACTTCGACCCAAAATTCATTATCAGACACATGAGATAACTTATGTAAACTTATGTATTCGACGTGGGAAGTAGAACAAGCAAAAAGATCATTCCGCAAATAATATCTATAAGCACTTAATGTTAGCACGCGATCCCCAAAGCCAGCAACCTTATTGATTGGCTTCAAATAATCACAATAAATACTGTCAAAACATTGAGGATTCCCGGATATGTCCATAGGTGAATAGCTATCTAATGATATATATAAAACCCGAAACGCAATAAATACGGGCAGAATTATTAACAACATTTTTATTATCAAACGAAAATAGAGGTCGTACATACTTAAGATTTTTTCAATAATTAGAGCAGCTGGGATAAAAAGTAATATCCATAAAAAGAGCACATATCGAATTTCGAAGACTGTAAAAAAAATAACAACCCAAAGGGATAGGGTAACTATTGCAGCCCATAATATTATTCGAAGGTCCCAAGGAATCGTTATCTCTTTTCTAATTTCCTTTATCAATAAGCCCGGAATAAAGGCCACAAATAACGGAGAAATATTTCCCAAACTCTGAGGGGTATTTAAAAATGTTACAGTTAATGGATATAACAAGCGAATAGTCCAAATTTGATTCGGATCGAAAGCCCATTGCCAACCAGACGAGTTCACTTTTGTAAAATTAGTTAGAAAGGCCACAGGGGTCCCAAGGATTACCCAATTCGCAAAAAGATGATAAATCATCAAACAAGCAATACCAATACCAATATAAATGAATGGCCTTACTGCAAAATGAAAAAACTGACCAGACATTTCCTTGCGATGGCGGAAAGCACTTTGGAAATAATAAAGAACAATAAAAATACTCAATAAAAAAATATTGTACGGACGCGCTACCATTGCCAATCCTACCAAAAAACCTATGATCAAATATATTATTTTTGATTTTTTGAGTTCATTAATTTTCATCCAATAGACTGCCGCAAGCGCAGGGGCGAAACAAGCAAGATCAATTTTCCCATCGCCCATCAAGTCCAAGAAAGCGGTTGAGGTTAATAACAACGTCAACAATATCAAATTTGCCCTTCGTGACAATCCAAATTCAAGCCCAAGCGCAAGTACGAAAATCAATATTACTATTCCACTTAACCATGAGTACATACGTGCGGTTTGATCACCAAAAACTTGGATCAGCCCAGCGTAATTGATCCCAGCATGAAATGAACTGACAATATAAGATTCATTTGGAAAGAACTCGACCTGATTCGTCATTGCAGTAATTTTCGCGTCAGAAAAATACATCGCCACAGAATCATAACTTAGACGAGCTGATGAATACATTAAACTAAAAAACAAAATGCACACAATTAACCAAGTCAAGCTCTGGTTAATTTTTCCAGTGGTAGAGTCAATTATCTTAAATTTATCCCATTGAAGTTTTCTTGAATAAAAATGCACACTAGGCACAATACCTATCACAGCTCCAAAAACAAGAACCAGGGTTACATTAGTGGGAGTTAGCTTAGCTACCATCGCGAGTGCTAATAGAATCAGCGAAAAAAGCCCCTGTCCGGTTACGATGGCGGTTCCATGCAAAGCAAGCCAGGCAGCAGTGGGTGTTGATATTTGATTTACATTTTTTTGTAAGAGGGAGATGACAAATGAACCTGTTAAAAAACAGGCTATAGAAAAAATAATCATTTCAAAAAAAGATACTATCAGGTTATATGAGAAATTTCTAAAGTCGATTTTCCCGAGTTTCGGGAAGAACGATGATAAATCGCTAAAAGATGAACCGTAAAGAACGCTTGCGCGACCCGGAAAATAGATAAAAACCAAAACACACAAGATAAGCCCACAGAGAACCCCAATTGGACGCGGATTTTCGCGGATGGACGCGGAAAAACCAAAAGATTTTTGCTTTTTCCGCGCTTGTCGGCGCTCGTCCGCGTCCCAAAAGAATTTGAATAAGCAAGTTATGCTCCACTGCGGAAAAAGAGTTAAATAATAGGGTGGTAGTTGAAAATTCGTGGCAAATTCTTCTAGGTTCAAAAGAATATACCATTTGTTGCGATAAATAAATTATAAAAAAGCATCAAGATTGTTTAACCTTTCTCGGTGCAGCTATGCGAGCTCTCAGCCTTGCCGTTACGCGTTCCCAAATACGGGAATCTCTCAAATAACGATACTGTCCAAGTGGGCCTAACAACAAAAAAGATTTCAAAAGCCAAAAATACCTTACCTTCTCACCATGGATCAAGCCCGCCAATGCCACATTTACTTCTATTGAAAAACTAGCAATTTTATTTATCTGGCTTTTTAATGGCTGTGATACATCCCATAAATGTAAATACTTATTCTTAACATATTCCAGCTGTTCTCGAAATAGTTGAAGATAAGAACTCCTCAGAATTGTCTGAGAATTGGGATGAATTCGAAATCCAGAAAGTGGTTTTGGATAGTATAGTGTGCCACCACAACCAGCCATTTTTAACCAAAGATCCCAATCAGCCGTATACCAAAGATTTTCATCGAGTCCTCCTACCTCTAAGACTATTCTTCGTTTAAATATAGGAGCAGGAATTGAAATAAAATTTTGGATCAACAATTTTTCTATCATCAAATCGGAATTGATTATTTCTGGAATAATCGGTAAAGGACAGCGCCATGGTCCATAGTTTATGTTATCTACCCCAATAAAATCTGATGGATGCAGGAGAAGAACAACATCAGGAAATTGATCACATAACCGCTTCATAATTTTTAGACGATCTCTGTACCAAATGTCATCTTGGTGAAGAAAACAGATATATTCTCCGGAAGCGAAGGAGAGAGCATAATTTGTATTAGCAACCCAATTGCCCTGCCTTTCCCGATTCAATATTTTGACTGGGAATCTCGATTTATAGTTTTCAAGAATCAAAAGCGTGGAATCGGTAGAACCATCATCGACTACGATACATTCAATACAATCATCATCCTGAATCTGAATAGAATGAAGAGCGGATATCAAAAATTCTTCGCCGTTATATGTTGGGAGTAAGATGGATAACCAGGGTTGCGACATTATTTATTTTGGCGTATAAGAATTGATAGAAAAATCCAAGGAAAAGTAATATAAGCTTTCCGCAGTGTGCATTATTATAAAATCGTAATCACGCTGCTGTTGTTAATGCGGTACAAATTACCGCCATGTTACTTGCTCACCAATTCGATGTAGTAAAAAAATATTATTCTCAATGAGTAAGTAGTCCAAAACAATAAGCCCATACGTCTCTGGAAAACGACGATCTTCGTATGACAACAACCCAACCGATGGCCGATTTCGACACTTTGCAAATATCTATTCGCAAAGTCATGGCTAAATATTTCAGCGTGGTCGGCGTAATGCGTGTTTGTATAATTGTTTCGACATCAAGCAAATATTGACTTTTTCCTAAACTATTAAGCTTTCGTTTTCGGGGTCATTTTGTAACAGTAACTGTTTTTGCTTGCTCGTCAATTGTTATATTTTAAGTATTTACTATTATTACAGCGCAATGTCAGAAAGATAGCATAAAATATAAAAGGCACAGTATTCATTTTCAACTATCGGACAGGCGAAAGGCGAAAGAGATTGTAGCCGAAACCAAGCATTTTGCAACATGTCCTGCACCCGAAAGTAACTTGTCAAACAAAGATGTAGAATAGTTTATTGAAAAGCTTGATGAATATACCAGGCTGCTTGATTCAACGATTCGCTGACCAGAACAAAGGGCGCGCTGCGAAATCTATCTGAAAAGATTGCTGGCCAACACACCACGCAAGAACGTGGAAAGAATGGCTCTGGAAATGGGTGAAAACGTGAGTGGTTTGCAACATTTTTTGGATCAAAGCCCCTGGAGGTAAGAGCCAGAGGTAATTATAGTCGAAGCGTTGAGTAAAAAAGATGGCGGTGCATTGATCGATAAATTTGGCAACATTAAGCAAAATCGGGACTCCGTGGGAGTTACTCCGCAGTATTGCCGATCGGTTGGCTAAGTAGCCAATTAGCAAGTGGGTTCTTACACAAACTGCAACCAGGCACGTCTAAATCCTTGATTTTTGTACAGACATCTTTATAAGATGCCAAATAAATGAGGCTTTGATTTCATTTATTCCTGTCCATTCGCAGAGATTAAAATGACTTTCGTGAATTCTTTCGAAAAAGCCAGTTTTTCACCATAAATTTGGCTAATCCTTATTCGAAAATAGGCAATCCAGTCTATGAAGCATGTTTTGCAAATAAAATGAGCGGAATCTCTGCCAATATGATCGGAAGTTTCGACCTTCCAGTGCAGTCATTTGAACTCGTCACACGAAGGCCCCCGCATATAGGGCTACATTGAACTTAGTCCCTGTATACAGAGTAAAAAGAATTCGTGATTTCAAAATCTTTTTCCGCGAATGGACAGTCATTAGATGTTTTAGAGCGAGTATTTACCGTTGCGATTCAACTAATTTATTCCTACCTTCAAAGAATTTTTCTGCGCGATCATGCGGTACTCAAAGAAATAGAAGAATTCGCCCAGCACTTCCCAGGGGATTGGAAATATTGAGATACTTTTAACATCGTAATCGTGCTTTTGTGCAATTTCGCTAAGTTGCTTGGGTCGATAAAAAATTCTATGCGTGCGATCCGTTGTGTAACCATGATGCATAGGAACTATGACGATTAAAGTTCCAGATGACCTCAGAACACGGGAAATTTCATCCAGGGCCTTATCGGGAGCGTCAAGATGTTCCAATACGTGCGATAAAATGACAACATCCACTGAGTCGGCTTCCAATGGAATCTCGTAGACCGAACCAGCTTTGGCCCACAAACCTTTGCCCTGTAAATATTCCACGCAATAAGGGTTGATATCCACACCAAAATATCGGTTTGGACTTTCGATATAGCTGGCTATTTCTCCAATTCCGCAGCCTAGATCAAGCACATCACCCAGTAAATAAGACCGAAGGGGAGGAAAAAAGAAACTTCGCGCCCACATTTGAAAACCACTGCGATTCTTCATTCTTTCAAAATAAACTTTTTCATAAGATGATTCTGGCATACCTTATTCCTTGTCTGTGGCAGAAAAACCAAATAATTTCCTTAACAATTCTGGCAACAATGTTTCTTGTCAGTGAAGAAATTGTAAGAGCATAAACATCCATTTTCGGGCAAACTGCAAGGTTGTAAAAAATAAAACCGGCGCAGTTCATGATAAAGTCGTGCGCGATTCACCACTCAATCTTTTGTTATTTTCGCGAATCTATATTTAAATGACGCTTTAACCCATACAAGAGGATCACGAAGCATAATTAACTGGGATTTCTACTGGAATATAACCTTTACGAATTAATTTGATAACTAATTCGAAATCAAAGTCAAAACGGTTACATTCAAAATAAAGGTTATACAGGCAATCACGGCGGAATACCTTGAACATCGTAAACGGATCTTTCAAGCGTTGGCCATAAAGCAAACTTGCAAAAAAGGCGAACATGTGGTTATTTTGGGTGACAACCCGGCGAACAGGCACTTTGTCCAAGGTTGCATTTTTCTTGGAAGGTTTATGGAAGACTTCAACCAGTTATCGCCTTTGATAGGTGCCTAGAATTAGTCATCGTTTCACAGTTGTGTCACTTCAAGCAAGACAGATGATCCTTGGGCTGCAATCTCAATTTTAAAAACCTGGCACACTCTACTTATAGGAAAAAACGCGTCTTTGATCCAACAGACCAACAACATTTCTTCTTGCGATAGGAATTCTTCAATCGGTATGAAAAGATTGTTTTGATATTCTTCTTCGCTCAGGGCTAGTTGCAGTTGTTCGACCCAAAGTGGTCACAAAATAATCTGTGTAGAGTTCCAAATATTCTTTTTCCATACACAAATTTTTCTTGGATTTTGCATCTCAAAAGTAACATCAGTTATTCATTTAGTCTAAATATTCTGTATTTTCCAAATTCAGTCACAAAATGATAATTTAATTTAAGAAAATCATCTAAATATGTCACACCACTACTTATGCCACTGTCGTTGGGTTCTGTATTAAATTCAGATTCGCGCAGTATAACCCAGTTTGCAATATGATTTTCAACCTCTTGCACAATCTCAATTTGCACAGGAAGGGTTGTAGCGACTCCCGTATGCAGCTCGTGGAAACGTGTAGCACTAACACGATCTGATAAAAAGTAAAAGCCAATGTCATTAATATATATTTGATCGTGCTTATCATTACCTACAAAGATGGGCTCTCCTATCGAAGACTGATTTTGGATGTACTGAATTGCATTTGTCTGGTCTTTGTCTGTAGAAACGCACCCAGCTTTATCCAAAGATGAATAACATTCCCACGGTGGAAAATAAATGAGCGCAAAGATTAGCTTGCCAAATGCGGAATAGCTATTTATGGTAAAAATGAAAATTAACAAAATATACAGACCGTACTTGATAGAAAAAACTTTTACCATTTGAGCGCATTTATAAACAAAGGCCCCGGATGTCATCAAAGCCAGCATTAATGCCGGAAAGATATGAATATAATCACTTCGGTTCAAAGCCTGATTGAATAAAAACAAGCCAAAAGTGACCAGCGAAAATGTCATAAAAGATTCTGGATCAGGAATTGCCCGCTTTTTAATAGAAACAATATAGATGTAAACAAACCAAAAAAAGGATATCATAAGGGAGAAAATTGGAGAGTAAAAATTCAGCCATATCATTCCGGACAAGGTCCAATTGGTTGGAATGATCGGCGGGTAAGGTAGCCATCGTAATTGGTGAAGTTTAATGACGGGAAAGTAGAAAACCTGTTGAATCATATTACCAAAACCGCTCATAAACCCTATAGTGACATAACCTGAAAGAGCAATCAAGAACATTATTATGATAATCCAAGCCAGATCCCCCTTCACAACTTTTAACGGTATGGTAAATACAAATGTTTTGAAGGATAGTCGCGTGTTTTTATCTGGTTGGCTAATTGCATTAGAAATTGTCCTGCTAAGTAGAGACAAATAGCCGGAAGCCAAAATACTAATAACGGCATATATGGTAATATCCCAACGAATAGTAGCACCAATACCTAAAAATAATCCTGAAAATACAAGCCAGCGCTTTTGATGAGTTTCGCTAAATTTATGCCAGCTTAAAATGGACCAGAAACTCAATCCAATAGCTGGAAAACCAGCATAGGTGAATGAACCAATAGAAGCTATCAATAATCCTATGATCAGAGTAACAATATATGAAAGCTTTTTGGAAGTTATCCTTTTGGTTATATGATAGACACAGATTACGAGAAAAAAACGCTGCAATATATCAAAAATTCGGGCGACGAGTAAATTCGTACCAAAAATTTTGAATATCGCTGCTATGATATAAAACCAACCTGGAGGGTAAGATGTCCAAAAATCTTTATATGGGATATCACCATAAATAATTCGTTGCGCAGCGAAAACAGTAAAACCCTCATCATATAAATTGAATGGGGTTTTTACATAAATAAATGAAACTATTAGGAGTAAAAAGCCTAAGAACAGCGTTCTTATGGGAAACCGAGGTTTATCTATTGTTTTCTCCTCTGATATAAAGCACTAATAATTTTTTATCGTAATCCGATGCAAAACCATCATCGGCAAAGGCATGGTTGGTTGACATTTGATTCTTTTAACACTGTTGGAATGATAATAACGCCGAAACACACCAGCGCTATTATCATTTGGATAAAGAAAATTTTTTGCATGTTATTCCCCAAATACCGCGCAAACGTAAAAGCCTGTATTTCGGTGGAATGCAGATTGCGAAAAGCCACTATTCTATTTGGAAAATGGTGTTTGTGGTTAGGCCCGATGAACCATCGGGCCTACACCTGTCAGTGCTTCACGCTAATTCCCAAAGACCCTTAAATGTATGTGACATTTCCGACCATATAACCAAAAGCAATTGGTGCAAGCTTATTGTTCATTGAATAAACAGACAGCGCTTTAGAAGGATTTCCCAGGATTGGCAGGCCAATAAAAATCGTAAGAAGAATCAGAAAAGACCACCCTATCTTCTTATAAGAAAATGAAAAATATCTTATCCGATCAACAAGCATACCCACCATGATCGCCATGCAAAAATTAATAGATGGTAATGGATACTTTGTAAAAATCAAACGGTCAAAAATCGGTAATACACGTATCCAATTCGTAAGTGGAAAGTCAAAAATTGTTATTATAAAGATAATGGCATATGTGCTAAAAAAAACGATGATCCATCGATATACTGGCCAAACACTGAGATGAAGGAGAGCGAAGATCAAAGAAAAGATAGCGAAAAAACCCAAAACTAAATACCGGCTTTGAGTCTGAAAAATCAATAAATCGGGCAAGGTCCACATAGGTAATGGCAGTCCGCTTGAGCCTGGATCATGGCTGCTTCGAGCAAGCGACACAAATTCAAGGAAAGGCAACAAGTAAGCAGATGAAATCAATGCCCCAAGCATTGTCGAACCCAAATGCCTTAATAGATTCCTTTTTGCCCTAACAAATATCTTCCCTTTTTCCATCCGATGAAAAATCGACTTATAGAAATACCACAGCGTTCCAATGAATAGCACGAAAAATGTTGATTCCGGCATGGCAGCAATAACAGCCCAGCCAATAAATAGAGCACAGAACCAGAACCCCTGCCTGTCTTCTGAATCAGCCAGGCGGTCGTATCCAGATAATACCAACGGCAGTAACGCTTCCGTTTTAATCTGGGGATGGTTTCCAAAAGTTACAAAATAATTCGAGAACATGAACACAACACTCGCAGAAATGCTTCCGAGAAAATCGATTTTTTGTCTTTTCGCAAATATATAGCAGCAAAAACCGGAAATCAAAAACCGGATCAACAATTGTAGATCAACGGCATAAGGCCAGTACCGATCTGGGAAAAAAAAGAAAAGAAATTGTAAAGGTTCAAGAGTGCCAGAATATCCATCCGCCAACAACGGGCTTCCCGCAAGACCAGCATATGGATTCCATAGGGGAAAGTCCCCTTTTTTGACAGATATTGATGCAAACCGATTGAAGGGCTCTAACGCCCAGGCAATCGCACCTGTGTCATTCGCTACAAAACCAGGTGAAGTAGCCTGGTAATGATAGGGACCAGCATTGGGCATCGTCCCTGGCGCGCCCGTTTCGATCAGGAATGTTCGGCCGTAAAAAACTACATCTCGATAAAAGGTGACTAAAAACAATAACAAGATTACGATTGCCTGCAGGTTTCTGCTTCTAACAAAACTGGTCAAGCACTCTTGGTATTTAATTCTTTTACCTTTTACTAGAATATATGTAAGCAATCTGGTCATTTTCTGGTCACATCCAGGCCTAAAATACTCAAGACAAAACTTGTCAAAACCACTTGGCCACCAACAATAATCGCCAAGCTACCGCCGAAAACAAGCCGAACGCTGTTATTAAACCCGATGATTGAAAATTCCGAGGAGAGGCTGACGGCCCTGAGAATCAATAGGATCCCAACAAACAAGATGACCAACCCGGTTGAAAGGCCCTTTTCCAGGTTTAGATATTTAAAAAAGGCAAAAAATCCCGGGCGGCTGGGCAGCAGACCTACATTAAAAGCGTAGACTCGGGTAATAGCGGAAAACGAAAGCATATTTATACTCAAAATCAACATTGTGCCGGTCAGAATAAAGCTATGGAAGTCGATTAACCTGAAACCGATATTCAGCGGACCCAAAAAAAGGGCGACGCTGAGCAGTGATCCTATCAAGGACAGGATCAGGCCCGGATAGGCGAACAACCAGGTAGGGCTATAGATCAACAAAAACCTGAGGTGTCTCCAGCCATCACGAAAGCTGCGTAAATGAGGCGCTCTATCTCTGCCATCCGGAAACAAAATAGTAGGGACTTCGCAAACTTTCATGTTAAGGATTGATGATTTGATCACGATTTCGCTGGCGAGTTCCATGCCTGCTGTTTGCAGGTTCATACTTTCTATCGCCTTTTTTGTAAAGCCGCGCAGCCCACAGTGGAAATCCATAGCTGGCGTTTTGAAGAATAATTTTCCGATAAAAGAAAGAACTGGATTCCCAATAAATTGGTGATGCCAGGGCATTGCACCTGGGCGGATGCCGCCTTTAAAGCGGTTTCCCATGACCAGGTCATAGCCTTCCCGAAGTTTCTCAACAAAGGACATCAAATTTTTCAAGTCATAACTATCATCAGCGTCAGCCATAATGATATAGGAGCCCTGGGCAGCAGCAAAACCTGCTCGAAGGGCATTTCCATAACCCTTTTGTTCAACGTGAACAATTTTCGCCCCCCTTTTTAATGCAATTTCGACAGAATGATCCTCACTGCCATTGTCGGCAATTATGACTTCCCCAATAATTTTATTTTCCGAAAGAAAAGCCATCGCTTTATCTATGCAAATTCCAACTGTTCTGTCTTCATCCAAACAAGGTAGAACAATACTTAGTTCGATTTTCGTTTGGGTAATACTTTTCTTTTGCATCAGGGTTATGCTCCGAATTGCATTTGGGGTCTAATAATAAGTCATAGTTTACGAGAATATCATCTTTCCGAAAAATAACCGACTAGATTTTCTTCTTGTAAAAATGTCGGATCTAAAAATGATATAAAAAGGAGTAAATAGGTCCCTTACCAATCTTTTTTTTCTTTCTTTTCCATCTCTTGCCCACTTCCGCCATCATACACTATACTTCCTCCATGCCTCGTAACCATAACCCAATCGTCTGGTCTTCTGAAGAGGGGGATCAGCGCAAGATTGAAAAGAAACCTGCTGCGGTTAGGCTTTCGCTGCCGCCTCAGCAGCAGATGATTTATTTGCATCGCGAGTCCAAGAATCGGGCCGGGAAAGACGTGACTCTGTTAAAGGGCCTGGTGCTCACTGATGCAGATTTGACAGCCCTGACCAAGACCATCAAACAGGCTTGCGGGTGTGGTGGCACCGTCAAGGACGGCGTAATTGAGATCCAGGGCGAGCACCGTGAAAAAATATCAGATCTGTTACGCAAACTCGGCTACAAGGTAAAAATTGCCGGCGGATAAAGGCAAAAAACATCATCAAGTGGATGGGGATATTACCACCCGAAAACCAAAATTATAGAACCTGAAATCTGGATAATAGCGCTGGCGAGTGGCACTGCGCGCAAATTCACTCGTATAGTAATAAGACCCGCCCCGCAGCACCCGTGCCTGGTTGTCTGGAGCGAGCAAATCCTCGCGAGCATGATCAGTCGGATCGTAGGGATAACCGAAGTCAGCCAGGCTGCGAGTCCACTCGCGCACATTACCGGTCAGGTCCAGCACACCGAACGGGCTGGCTCCATTGGGAAAGAAACCGACCGGGGTGGTATCACCCAGGGCAAGCTCGCTTGTATTTGAACACAGCTCAGCCCATTCACCCCAGGGATAGGGACGTTGATTTTCCGCACCCCGAGCGGCTTTTTCCCACTCGGCTTCGCTGGGCAAACGGACCGGTTGGTCGATTTTCTGGGCCAACCAGGAACAATAAGCCAGAGCCTCATGCCAGTTCACATTCACAACCGGGTGATGTTCGCGGCCACGCGGCGGCTGCCCGACACGCCAGTGATCGGGTGGCTCCGCACCGGTATCGGCAATATACAGTGCATATTGGGCATTCGTCACCGGCACACGGGAAATTTGATAAGCGGGTAAAAAGATCCGCTGTGCGGGATTATCATTCGCAGACACGTCACCCATCCAAAACTCGCCAGATGGAATTTTAACCCATTCTGGCTCGCCAAAAGGCGGCTGCCAAAAACGCGCCAGACTCTGCCCACCCTGCAAACCTGTCAGAGCATTACTGGCCATAAGCTTATGTGTCAGATACTGGCGGTCACCCGGCTGGAGCGGCACGTTGGCGACCTTCTTCAAGCTTTTTCTAACGTCATCCAGCAGACCGGGGTCCAAATCCTTCAGATCAAAATCCATCAGGCACTCGGCGGCCAGCAAGCTAAAACGGTTTGAATCTAACCGGGACTGTTGACCAGCACCCTGGATAGATTGGACCAATTCGCTGACCCGGTGCTTCTGCGTGCTGAGAAGGCCGGCTTCAAATAGGATGACTGCATGCCACCAGGGTGAAGGCAGACATTTAACAATATAAGCCAGGCTATCTTCACGTTCAGATAACGCGTGCGCAGCCAGAATTTCTTGATAAATACGCCCGGAAAATCCAACCTGGTCTGCGCCGCACTCAACAAACAGACCGAAACTTTCCCCCACAAACCGCATAAAAGTATCCAGAGCCGCACTGGCCAGAGCCTGATCCGCATGATAACGCTGCAAGAACCAGGGCTGCAGAGCGGTCTTCAAAACATCGCGCGAAGCCTCGGTAAGATTATTCTGATGCAGCCAAAAAGCCAGTATCTCCAACGCCCGCCGTCTTTCCACGCGATCCAGGCTGCGCTGACCGGCTTCAAGGCGGGTCGCCTGCTCGGGAAGATTAGCAAGATCCCATTGGTCCAGCATGACATCCACAGCCGAATCGTACAGATATGCCTGGTGTTCAGGCAGTTGTTCCCGGTGGCGTTGAACCAGGGCCAGCATGGTGAGAGCCTGAGGAGTAACCGCCAGGTCAGCCAGGTTGGAGTTGGTCTCAATAGCACCAATCAATTTTTGGGTATTCAAACGTGCTCTGCTGAGCACATCAGAAGTCTCCGCGCCAGCCAGCCCAATCTCAACTGTATTTGAAAACACGCGTACAAACTGGCGCACTTCGCCCGGAATGAATTCGCGTATCTGGATCGTGCCAAACTGTTCGCTCAAAAGTGGGGTGTTTTCGTCTGGCCACTTTTGAGCGAACGGACGACTGGTTACGATATAACGACAGGATGGGAAGCGTTTGACAAACTCAACGATCAGGCGCATTACACGCTGGCGCAAGCGCTGATCATCGATCTCATCCATGCCATCCAGCAAGACCAGGGCCCGGCCGGTGACAATATGCGAGTCGAAAAACTTATCAGGCAAAGCCAGATTCTGCGTTTCAGACCTTATGCGCAGATAATTCAACAGTCGCACCGGGCTATCCGGGCCTGATTTTCGATATTTTTCCTTCAGGTAATGACCCAGGGCACGCACAGAAATCAGGATGGGAAGGTGATCATCTTCAGCATTGATTATGCGTTGTTTCCCTGCAGCAGCCGGCTTGGCGGATGCAACAGCTGACTCCTGCTTCTCACCCATCAGTGAACGGGCATAGGTCAACAACATGAAATTTATCAGGGTGGATTTACCCGAGCCCGCCATCCCGGTAATCACGAGGCGGCGATAACGCTGCAAGGCACTGGCCAGGCTAAGCACTGCCGCCCCGCCATAAGGTCCATCGTCCCTTTCCGGGCGGATCACCCCCAAGCGTAGATCCATAAGCTGGAGTGGCACATAGACCTTTTCAAATTGAATTTTTAGAGACTGGCCACCAGTGCCAAAACCAGGCAGAGCCATAAATTCATGCGCCGCCAGGATGTTTTCAAGATAGCGTTGGTGCGCTTCTGAAAGCAGGAGCGCCTCGCGAACTGGTCGTGAGGCGTTTGGGACTTTTTCTGGCTTCTTTTTGGATTCTGGAACATGCTTAGCCGCTTCAGGTGCCTTCAGGTTTTCCGGCTCAACTGCCCGGGCAACCACAGGAGCAGGTTCGTCCACAAAAAGCTGCGACAATTGAACTGGTACCCCAGCCGGATTCGGCGGTGTCTCGGTAAACATAACACGCAGGACCGCAAAGGTTTTCTTGACCCTGTCTATAATGTTGTCAAATTGTTGGTTGGCGGGCATCTTCACTCCACAGGCGCAATAAATACCAATATACAACAAGGCTGTTATTCAAGCAAGCACCCTGGTATCCCGAATTATGGCGTTCTCAAGAAAACGAGTTTCCAGAAGTGAGCAGGGCAAAGGCATCCTGAATATGGCCTTCATACCAACGGCGACCTTTCGCAGAGTTGACAAAGCCAGCGCGTTTGAGTAAACCTAGCACGAGATTATGAAC
>JAPLGT010000157.1:0-36628 GCA_026390035.1 Chloroflexota bacterium | reverse complement strand
TTGCCCTGCCAGACCAGGTTGGAAGAAAGCTCTTCGACAGTGCGTTCTGCCCCGCTGGCCAACCGCTGTTTGATCACAATCACGTTTTGCCCGTCGTCTTTTGTTTTTTGGCGCTCTGCGACCACCTGTTCGGCAGGTAGACAATTAATCTCAGCGACCGGCATGCCGCATAGCTTTACTTTGGGATATCCGTAAAATTCCAGCGCAGCCGGATTGGCATCCAGAATAAGATCGGTTTTGGGGTCGACTAACAACATAATCGCCGAATTGCTCGCAAACATATTTAAAAATGCCCGGTCTTCTGGCGAGCTTCGCGCTAGTTTTTCTGGAGTTATTTTTTTTGTAGGCACCAAATTGCTCCTGAAGCATTCAATATTTCACAATCCCATAAATCAACTGCCTGAGATGTGAATACTGCGTCAAAAGCACGCTTTCCCCCAAGTTGGTCTATGGCGCACGAATACCCACCCTGAAATCATTGTACACCTAACCAACTTTTTATTACATCATTAGCAATTCTTGTTACTTTCTTATCCCAAGGGAAGGAAGTGGACAGTTTTTTATTGTGCACAATCCCAAAAAACAAGAAAAATTATGGGATGACAGAATATGTAAATCAAATCTAATTGCAGGGCATGGATCTCAAAATCCACAAACACCCAGTTTTCTATATCTGAATAAACTTAAAAAGGATCTGGCCCCATTCAAACTTGGAATTAAAAATCCCCCGATTTGTAATAATCGGGGGCAACAAAACAAAATAGGCAATACCGCATAAGTTGCTTTTTTATATCTTTATCACCAACGTGGTTTCCAAGCTTTTAGCGCTAAGCCCACAGAGAACCCCAATTGGACGCGGATTTTCGCGGATGTACGCGGATAAACCAAAAGATTTTTGCTTTTTCCGCGCTTGTCGGCGCTCGTCCGCGTCCCAAAAGAATTTGAATAAGCAAGTTATGCTCCACTGCCAAAATAGTGTATTGGTCAGGTAACGGTTGGACAAAACAAATCATTCCATGTCATTAGCAGTAGTAGCCGCCGATTTTGCTTTCCGATTTAAGCCTTGGTACTTGTGGGGTTTGGCGGTGTGGCAATCTCCGATTTTGCGCCACTTTTATGCGTCTGCTTCCGATAAAAATAAAAAAAAGAGGTCTTATCCGCGAAAATCGGCGCTCGTCCGCGTCCAAATGGGCTTTTTGACAATCGATAAGCCCAATTCAGTATAACAATGACAAATCGAAGCGGCTGCTTTGTCTAACCTACCGTTGACCATTACAAAAGCCAGAATAATGCGTATAAATCGCGCAGACTCCCACTTATCGGGTGTAGGCATTGTTCGGCTGAATAATGATAGTAGCAAACCCTATTCACTCATCTATTAAATTTGTTAAGTATTGCACCGTCCAGGTTTGCTGATGCTTGAATTAATGCCTCAATATCGGTCCATGGGGCGTCGTCAAACGACGAAATGTCCATATATCGCATATAGAGTTGTTTCCCCGAAAGCAAAGATTTTGGATCGTCGAGGAACGCACCAAGTCCGAATCGTAAACGCACATGGGTTTCTTGGATATCCACGAAACAGATACCGCCAGTAATTGTGCCGCCTTTGTCAGCATCGAAGAAAGTAAGCCCGCTTGATCCGATGCGCTCAGCAGCCGAAGGGATCACTCTCGCCACAATATTTCTGATCTCAAGCACCAGATCCACCAAGTCTTGGCGGTGAAATCTAAACGCACTTTCTACAACAGATAGCGAATTCAAGGCAGATTTCTCCTTACAAATAAGCTACGCATTTTTTCAGCACATCGCGGTAGAGCTGCCCGCATGTGGGCGTGCGTGGAAAAGGCTTGAGATGTAGAAAAAAACCAAAGCCAGAAAAATGATCCTGAATCGCACAGAATCCCACACGTCGGGTGCTCCCAATAAATATCGCGGGGCGATCATTTTTCCCAAAAGAAACCGCCCAGTGGGTAGCCCAATGGATGAATTATACTGCTGAGTGGCAAGTCTGGAGGCCGTACAACGCATTGGAGACGCGCTTGGTCGTAGTCCCGTGGTGCACCTTGGTCGCCGGTCAAATTGATTTCTCGCAGTGGAGCATAACTTGCTTATTCAAATTCTTTTGGGACGCGGACGAGCGCCGACAAGCGCGGAAAAAGCAAAAATCTTTTGGTTTATCCGCGTACATCCGCGAAAATCCGCGTCCAATTGGGGTTCCTTGCGGGCTTAACGGTAAAAGCTTGGAAACCACGTTGGTGATAAAGATATAAAAAAGAAACTTATGCGGTATTGCGATTTATCCAATGGCGGCAAGGGGGGAAAGACCCATAGGCGCTAACTTAAAGGAATTGAGGGATGCAAACATAGGCCATTGATTAGGGCTTGAGTGAAAAACCGGTTTACTTATCCGCTTCCACCTTGACCAGCACCGCCCGCACCACTCGCCGGAACATGTAGCTGTCGCTCAGGAAGTTGTAGCCCTGGCAGGTGATCAGCGTCAGGTAAGAATGACCTTCCAGGTGGCCCAATGCATAACTCGTTGAGCCGGGGAAAACCATCTTTGATTCGCGCACTTCAAAGGTGTATTTTTCGCCAAACTGGTGCACTACAATCTGATTGCCATAGTCCAGGTTCTTGATATTTGCGAATGGCCCCGGCAGTCCATTGGCATCCGTGACATGCGCCGTGAGCACCGAGTTGCCCAGCCAGGTGGGGTAAGCCGTACCGTTCAACCAGCCGGCTGACTGCCCAAGCCAGGTCACGTCCCAGTTATTATTGACCTGCGGCACGCCAACAATGTTGGCTTTCACTTTTTGCAATGGGATCTCCAGCCACAGCCCGCTCATTTTGGTATAGGCGGCGCTCTCCGGCTGCTGCGGCATGCTGGATATGCGGTTGGGGGCAAAGCCAGTTTTGGGCAGTTTGGAAAAAGTGCTGGCAGTGGCAGCGCTTTTAGCTGTCACTGTAAAATCAGTAGTCTGGTCTGTCCCGTCGCCGAGTGGATTGAGCGCCAGATCAACAATGGATGTGCTGCCGCACACAAACAGGCGATAACTGCCCCCAGGCAAAGCCGAGGCAAGCGTCACGACAGCTGTGTTGGGGGTGTAACTGACGCCGCTGACCGTCGCTTTTGTATCATCTCCTGCGAGTCCGGCGGAGCACGATACGGTATCCAGCACGCCATTCGGGCCTTTATTCACCACCCAATAGTTGGCAGGGTTGGTGACATCCTTCGCGTCTGTATCGCCGGCCGGGTTATTCACATTTTCGCTGAACGTGACCGTAAAGCTGCTCGGCCCCGTGGTTGTGTACGTTGGCAATACACTTGTAGATCCTACCGTCAGAGGGGTCATGTCGACAACCGCTAATTTCAGGTCGCCTTTGGTGTAATCTAAATAACTGATGACGGGTGCCCCGCTGCTGTTCAATGCCAGCGAGGTGTACTCTCCCACATCCCCTACGTAATCTATGTTTTTGAGGGTTTTGGTGCTGCAAGTAGCATTCGTGCAAACCGCCACTTTCAGGTTGAGGTTGTTGCCATCATAATAACTGATGACGGGGTAGCCGCTGCTGTTCAATACCAGCGAGGTGTACTGCCCCACATCCATTGTGCTGTCCACGGTGGTGAGGGTTTTGGCAGTGCAGGTGGCATTTCCGCACACCGCTACTTTCAGGTTAGCGTTAGTGACATCATAATAACTGATGACGGGGTAGCCAAGGCTGTTCAATATCAGCGAGGCGTACAGCCCCACATCCCCTGTCTCATCCACGGTGGTGATGATTGGGGAAACGCCAACGCCAGTAGAGCAGTCAGCATTCCGGCACACCGCTACTTTCAGGTCATTGTTGGTTACATCGTAATAACTGATGACGGGGTAGCCAAGGCTGTTCAATACCAGCGAGGTAAATGCCCGGTAAGTGTAAGAATCATTAATCCCTGTGCTATCCACGGTTGTGAGGGTTTTGCCCATGCCCGAACAGGTGGCATTCATGCACACCGCTAATTTCAGGGTTTCGTTGGTGATATCGTAATAACTGATGACGGGAAAGCCACTGCTGTTCAAGGCCAGCGAGTTGGAAAAACCAGACTGGGCTCCGTCATCCACGGTTGTGAGAGTTTTGGCCGTGCAGGTGGCATCCCCGCACACCGCTACATTCAGAAGCCCTCCGATCATATACGTATAACTTATGACGGGGAAGCCGCTGCTATTCAATACCAGCGAGCTGGAATATCCCGCCGGGGAAGCAACACTGGTAAGAGTGTTGCCTGCCGAACAGCTGGCATTCCCGCACACCGCTACTTTCAACGCCTGGGTGGTGGCGTCAATATAACTGATGACGGGGTAACCGCTGCTGTTCAATTTCAGCGAAGTGTATTCCACCACCACATCTCCGCTATCCACGGTGTTGGAGATGGTGGCGGCATAAACGGCGCTTGTCAGCACCGCGCTCAGCAGGAATACGGTCAGCGCAATGAAAAGAGCGCGCAGCCTGGGTCTTGATTGTGATTTCATAATTTATCGCCTCTGCCTTCTGATCAGCGTAAAGAGTTGCTTATCACAGCTCTTACTTCACCGTTTTATTGACGCTAATTTCGCAGTGCTCGCCGCGCTGATAGACGACAGAAAACCGCAATTTGTGACCGCGCCAGGTTACCTTAAATAAAAAGCAGGCCTGGTAAAACCAAAGCCTGCTCAAATATAAAAAAATAAAAATATATTCGGCAGTCTGGCGATCATAATCGTGGCGAACACGATCTTAGACCCATAACTTTGCGGCTCCGCCTTTCAACGGATTTGCCTTTTTCGTTTCACGATATTCATCATAATAAAAATCGTCTACTTCGATCTCATCAAAGTGGACTCTTAAAAAGAGTATACAAGCTATCCAGTTTAATTGATGTAACTTAAGTCACGCTTTAGTGACATTAATCGAAGATTCTGGTGGGCAAAACAGGATCCCAAATACC
This sequence comes from Chloroflexota bacterium, assembly GCA_026390035.1. GTDB lineage: Bacteria > Chloroflexota > Anaerolineae > Anaerolineales > Villigracilaceae > UBA5195. The sequence continues at coordinate 31,656 of JAPLGT010000157.1, read as the reverse complement.
CGCACCCCCCTTTCGCCTAAAGTGGCAGAACTTATAGCTATCACTGTAAAATCAGAAGTCCGATCTGCCCCGTCGCCGAGCGGATTGAGCAACAGATCAAGAATGGATGTGCTGCCGCACACAAACAGGCGATAACTGCCCACAGGCAAAGCCGAGGCAAGCGTCACGACCGCCGCTGGCTTCAGCGTAATAACTGATGACGGGCGCGCCGCTGCTGTTCAATGCCAGCGATTTGTAATACCCACAAACCCTGAACAGCTTCAGTGCCTTTCCACGCCTTGATTCAACTGAATACCTGCTTAAAATCCATGACCAACTCAACGGGTCAAATATCTGTTTTTTACGGTCTTTTGACACAAAATCCGGTTATACTTCAGCCATTGCGGGAAGAAACGATAAAAATATAGCCATCTGGCCTGTCGAATTTCATGATGGCCATCAATTCGATCTCGACGGTTATTGGGAAAATATTATTCAGAACATGCGCTGAAATACGAATTCAAGCATGTTATCACCTTGGGCTGGAAAAATATGGGTCACTTCACAAAAAACCCGGCGTCTTGCGCCCAGCATCAACACCACCATCAAATATCTGGTAGATCCATCCTCAACTTGATTGGCTTGGAAATAATTACTGAATACAGATCAAAAACCCGGTAGGATTAGAATATTCGGGGTGCTCCTGGTTTTTTTGACGAAATTAAAACTGGTCATTTTTTTATTTTTTAGGAGTATTTTCTTTGAGTGAAACAGAACCACGCAACCTGGGGAAATCAACCATTCAAGGCGCTGTCTGGCATTACCTGACCTTCTTTTCAGGTAAATTGATGGTCTTAGTCAGCACCGCAATCCTGGCTCGCCTGCTAAGTCCGGACGACTTTGGAGTAGTAGGCTATGCCCTGACTGCCATTTCCTTTCTGGATGTAATCAGTGATCTTGGCATAGGGCCCGCCTTAATCTATTATCCAGAAGAAAAACGGACAACTTCCACCGGCTTTTGGCTGAATTTATTGATCGGGCTGGTTATTTTTGGAATAACCTGGCTGCTGGCTCCGCTGGTTGGTCTTTATTTTCGAGACAATCGTGTGGTAACAGTCATGCAGGTGATTGGATTTGTTTATCCCCTGCGGGCGCTGGGAGACACGCATGACGCGGTCTTGAACAAACGCCTGGATTTTGGCCGGATATTCCTCCCTGACCTGATGCAGGGATTAACCAAGGGGCTGGCTTCGGTCATTTTTGCACTGCTCGGATACGGCGCATGGAGCCTGATCTGGGGATACTTACTGGGAACACTGGTTTCATCTATTACCTATTGGTTGACCAGTCCCTGGTCGCCCTCTCCAATTTTTTCCTGGCAAATTGCCCGTGATTTATTGCGCTACGGCTCAAAAATAATTGGAGTGGATATCGTTGCCATTTTCCTGGTCAATCTCGACTATTTGTTGATCGGCAGATACCTGGGCGCAAGCGTTCTGGGGCTTTATACAATTGCATTTCGCTTCCCCGACCTGCTGATTCTGCAGTTCGCGCGAATATTGAGCAATGTTCTTTTTCCAGTGTACACACACATGCGTCAAGAACCCGGCAGCCTGGCGCGTGGTTTTTTTCTATCAACCCGCTACCTGGCATTAATCACTGTTCCACTTGGTTTGGGTCTGGCACTTGTTGCTTATCCGCTGACCACGGCAATTTTCTCGACCAAATGGGAAGCTGCCGCTCCGGTTGTCCAAGCGTTGGCTTTATACACACTGATCCTTTCCCTGGGTTATTCAACAGGCAGTATTTACAAGGCTGAGGGTCGCCCACAAATCCTGACATGGCTCGGACTGATCCGACTGGCCATGCTGATTCCAGCCCTTTGGTGGGCCGTCACCATTGCAAAATCAATTAACATGGTTGGATGGATGCAAGCATTGGTAGCCCTGGCAGGAACTATCATCAGTCTGTATGTTGCGACCCGCATGATTAAATTACCTGTTTACAAGCTTCTGGAAGCAATCAGCCCTGCTTTTTTGGCGGGAACCGTCATGTCTGTGGTTGTTTACTTAGTAATCCGTCTCAGTTCATCACTGGGAGCCTGGCAGCAATTGGCCTTAAGCATTCCAATTGGCGGCTTGATTTATCTGGCAACCCTTTTTACCATCCAACGTGAATTGGTCACATCGAGTTGGGATCAATTTCGAAAAGCACTTCAACGGAATTAAATAACAGACTAAAATTGTCTTCATAGCAAAAGAACCAGCCCTCTTTTTTTAGAAAACGGTGTCCCTGCAAAATTAACAGCCACCAGGATATTTTTTTATAGTTAAGATTGAATAAAAAAACTAATATGACTTCCTTACCAGTATTATTTAGCGAACAAGTATTATCAAGCCCTGATGCAATCGCTGTGCAGCAGGGCGATCAAAGCATTTCATATATTAGATTGAATGAAGAAGCCAATCAACTGGCCCATCATCTCCAAACAATAGGTGTTGGGAAAGACTTTCGGGTGGCGATCTGCCTTGAGCGTTCCATTGATCTGATCATTGCAATTCTGGGGGTATTAAAAGCCGGTGGGGCTTATGTTCCACTTGACCCAACCTATCCGGTGGAGCGCTTGAGTTTTATGCTTGCCAATTCTGGCGCAATCGCATTGGTTACAAACAGCAATCTTCAGCAAAAATTTTCTCAATTCAATGGTCAGCTTATTTGTCTGGATATAGAAAAAGCAAAAATCAGGCAATACAATTGTTCAGATCCAACCGGCCAGGTTAGACCGGAAGATCTGGCCTATGTTATTTACACATCGGGATCTACTGGCCAGCCCAAGGGAGTCATGGTGGAACATGGGGGTTGGGTGAACTATACCCAGGCCGCCAGGCAAACCTACCAACTTAGGGCTGGTGAGCGGGTGCTGCAATTTGCTTCGATCAGTTGGGACACCAGCGCTGAAGAAATATTTCCATGCCTGACCAGCGGCGCCACTCTGGTTCTGAGAACCGAGGAAATGCTCAATTCGATCCCGCAATTTTTATCAAATTGTGCCAAATGGCAGGTAACCGTTATCAATATCCCAACTGCCTTCTGGCATGAACTGGTTGCACAAGTTGCCGAAACAGGGCTGACCCTTCCACCCCATATACGAGTAGTCATTATTGGTGGAGAGCGTGCAAACTGGGAGTTTCTGGTAAAGTGGCGCCAATTTGCGCCATCTACTACTCATCTATTCAATACTTATGGGCAGACCGAGTGCACAGCAGTAACCACCTGCGCCGAGATAACATCAGACCTGGCAGGTGGCATTATCCCCCTTGGCAAGCCTGTTCAAAACGTTAGCGTGCATATTTTTGACGAACAATTGCAACCGACTCCGCTTGGACAGTCAGGTGAGCTATACGTTGCTGGACCGGGCCTGGCGCGTGGCTACCTGGACCAGCCCGAACTTACCGCAAATAAATTCATCAATTTGCCAAATGACAGTAAGTTAGGTCGTTTATATAAAACCGGCGATATTGTTCGAGAAATGGATGATGGTAATCTTGAATTTATCGGTCGGGTGGATCATCAACTTAAAATCCGCGGAATCCGGATTGAACCAGGTGAAATTGAGAGCGCCATAGCCCGGCATCCCGCCATAAACTTGGTGGCAGTCGTAGGGCAGCCCATTGGGCCTAACCCGGAATACCTGGCCGCTTATGTGGTTCTCCAAAAGGACACAGCCATCACACCAGCCGAAATTCGAAGCTGGCTGAGCCAGACCCTGCCCAATTACCTGGTTCCCGCTGTGATTATGCCATTAGATAGCCTTCCGCTAAGCCCCAATGGCAAATTAGACCGAAAAAATCTCCCCAGCCCGGATTTTTCGCGCTCCAATTCAGACACATTTGATGAAAACTTGACTGTCACACAGCTGGAATTAAAACGGATTTGGCAGGAAGTATTGGGCCTGAAACACATTGGCCTGCATGATAATTTCTTTGAACTGGGTGGACACTCTCTACTGGCCACACGCGTGGTGGCCAGGGTGCGCCAACGATTTAATGTTGACCTACCCCTCCGCACCATGTTTGATGCGCCGACCATTTCAAAGCTAGGTGAACAGATCCTGACTTCGGCACAAGCCACCGAAAAATTAGCGCTCAGCCGGCGAAAACCCACTGACCCGTTAGTTGCTTCATTTGCCCAGGAAAGCCTCTGGTTTCTTGATCAAATGGTACCGGGCAACCCGACTTATAACATCTCAGACATGCTCAAACTCGATGGAAATTTGAATGAAAAGGCCCTGGAGAATTCAATCAATTTACTGGTTGAGAGGCATGAAATATTACGGACGCGCTTTGTCAATGAAGATGGCCATCCCGTTCCAATCATCGCTGATTCACTAAAAATTCCCTTGTCGATCACTCAGGCTCCCGAGTTGCCTGAGACAGAAATGGAAGAATTTGTGCGCCAATTTGCCGCAGATAAAGCAGTGGTCCCATTTTTCCTTCAAACCGGCCCATTGCTCCGCACTTATCTGTTGAAGATCTCCCCAATGGAACACCGATTAATTATTGTCACCCATCACATCATCTCGGACGGCTGGTCGATTGCGGTATTTTTCCAGGAATTATCAGTAATTTACACGAACCAAATTCGTGGCATAACATCAACTGCCGAAGGTGTATTACCTGCATTACCACTGCAATTTGCAGATTACGCCATCTGGCAGCACCAGTCTTTGCAGGGTGAACTGCTTGATACACAATTAAATTACTGGAAAGAAAAACTAAATAACCTTACTCAATTGGATTTCCCATTGGATCGCCCACGCCCGCGCCAAAAATCATTCCGAGGCGCCCGGTTGCCCATTAAATTTTCACCCGAATACAGCCACAAACTTCAAATCTTCAGCCGCAATGAAGAAGTGACACTTTTCATGGTCTTGCTGGCCGGTTTGCAAGCCACCCTTTCACGTTATACATCCCAAACCGATATTTCTGTCGGAACGGCGATTGCCAACCGGCACCAACCAGAACTGGACAACCTGATCGGATTTTTCGTCAACACCCTGGTCTTACGCACCAACCTGGACGGCGCACCAACTTTCCATGAACTTTTGGCTCGAGTTAAGACCACCACACTAGGTGCCTATTCGCATCAGGCTGTACCATTTGAATTGATCGTACAAACCTTGCAGCCACGCCGCACTGCCAATCGTAACCCTTTGTTTGACGTGATGCTTTTCCTTCAGAATGTTCCGCAAGCCCAATTAAAATTCCCTGACATTAAATCAGAATTCGTTGAAATTGAACAGCGCACTGCTGAGTTTGACTTCGTTCTGGATCTGACCGAGACTCAGGATGGTGTGCAGGGTTTCTGTGAATATGACACGGACCTATTTGATGCAGACAGCATGACTCGCTTTGTCACTCATTTTCAGAACCTGCTTGCCAATGCCATCATCACCCCCGCTGAAACAATTGACTGTTTGCCCATGCTGGCTGAATCTGAACGATACCAATTATTGACAGAATGGAATCAGACCGCGCACACCAGCCCCACACCTGAAACTCTACCTGACGCATTTGAAACACAGGTCAGGCTTACGCCAGAAAAAGTTGCGGCTATTTGGTACGATCAAAACATCACTTACGCTGTCTTAAATGAAAAGGCCAATCAATTGGCAGCGCACCTGATTGCGAACGGAGTGAAAACAGAAACTGTTGTGGCTCTCTGCCTGGAACCCTCGATTGACTCACTCATCGCGGTACTTGGGATATTGAAATCAGGCGCAATCTACCTGCCACTTGATCCTGCCTACCCCCTCGAACGTCTGCAGTTCATGCTATCTGACTCACAAGCTGCATTCTTGCTAACCGATAACCTGCTTTCCGATAAATTTGCCAATTTCAATGGGCTCATCATCCGGTTGGGAGAAATCGCTGAATTTCCGTCTACATCTAATAATCCGCACCGCGCTATTAACGGACAAAATGCCTGCTATATGATCTACACCTCTGGTTCCACCGGGCGTCCCAAAGGTGTCATCGGGTTGCATCTTGCAACCATGAACCGCTTGGTCTGGATGTGGGAAACCTATCCTTTTACCCCGAACGAGATCTGTTGCCAGAAAACTTCATTAAGTTTTGTCGATTCGGTCTGGGAAATCTTTGGTCCGCTTTTACAGGGCGTTCCATTGGCCATTATCCCCAATAACCTGGTTAAAGACATTACTCAATTTGTGAATGTGCTGGCTGCGAAAAAGGTTACGCGCATAGTTTTGGTTCCATCCCTGCTTCGACTGATCGTGGAATCATATCCACATCTCGACCAGCTGCTGCCAGACCTGCGCCTGTGGGTCTGTAGTGGTGAAGCTCTAACACAAGAATTGGCGGAAGCGTTTGTCCAGAAGCTGCCAGGGCGCACTCTGCTCAACCTTTATGGATCTTCCGAGGTTGCTGCTGATTCTACATTTTATGAAATCAAGACCGGAGCGGAACGTGTTGGAATAGGTCGCCCGATTTTTAATACTGAAACCTATATTCTTGATCAACATATGCAGCCTGTACCGGTTGGAGTAAAAGGTGAGATTTTTATCGGTGGAACCGGATTGGCACGCGGTTACTGGCAAAGACCTGATCTGACCTCCGAGCGTTTTATTCATCACCCATTCAAACAAACACCTGAATTCCGCGTTTACAAAACAGGTGACCTGGGTCGCTATCGGCCAGATGGTAATATCGAGTATTTGGGTAGGGCCGATTTTCAGGTCAAAATCCGCGGTATCCGTATAGAGCTGGGAGAAATCCAGAATACCCTTTGTGAGCATCCAGAAGTAAAACAGGCACTAGTCATGGTCGAAACCAGCTCAGATGATCAACGCCTGATCGCTTATATTGTCCGAAAACAAACCCAAAGCGTTGAGCAGACAGAACTACGCAAATATATCCAGGAGCGCCTGCCGGATACCATGATTCCAACAGCCTGGGCTTTTTTGGATGAGTTCCCCCTGACACCCAGCGGGAAAATTGACCGGCAAGCCTTGTCTAAACTTGAGGTTGGACGCGCAGATCCAGTCAAACCATATACGGCGCCACGCGACGAATTGGAATTACGGCTGGTAAAACTCTGGGAACACTTGCTTGAATACTCTCCCATTGGAATCGACGACAATTTTTTTGAAATAGGCGGCCATTCGCTATTGGTTGTAAGGCTGATGACACAGCTTGAAAAAGAACTCGGCAAGACTTTTTCTCTGGCCCTGATCTTTCATGCTCCGACCATCGCAACCATGGCTGCTGCCCTACGCGACCAGGGTTGGAAACCCAGCTGGTCATCGTTGGTACCAATTCGGACAGCTGGCAAGCTCCCACCCTTGTTTTGTGTGCATGCCGATGGCGGAGCCTTTTTTTATACAAAATTTGCCAACTATCTTTCACCTCAGCAACCTTTTTACGGATTGCAAGCCCGTGGTCTGGATGGAATCCAACCGCCCTTCACAAATATCGAAGAGATGGCCGCTCACTATCTTTCAGAAATTCGTTCGATCCAGCCGCGCGGACCTTATCTGATCAGCGGCTTCTCGATGGGTGGTGTGGTTATTTTTGAAATGGCACGCCAATCACTCGCAGCCGGAGACCCAGCTCCCCTGGTTGTGTTTATCGACGCACCCAGCCCGGAATATTTTGAAGAACAGGCCACAAGTTTTGTCTCAAAATTGGCTGGACTTTCACGTTTCTCACTTAAAGATGGCATACCACATATCTGGCACCGCATCTCCCAACGGTTCCGTTGGCTATCGGATGAATACCAGTCCCAATTACTCTTACGCGCCAACCAACCACTGAATCCTGCTCTGCGAATCCATCGTGTACGAAAATTGAACCACAAAATTTCGGATGAATACCAACCAAAACCTTATCCTGGCCCCATCACCATTCTGCGTGCCAGCGAACAAATCCGACATTCCAACCCTGATCCAACCTTGGGCTGGAGTGAATTTGTGCCTGGAAAAATCTCCGACTATGTCATCCCCGGAGATCACGAAACCATTTTCCACGAACCCAATGTTCAGGTAATGGCACAAACTTTGCAAAAATGCATTAACCTTTACCTTGAAAGCAGAACATCTGATTAATTTTGGGGGACTGGCCCTGAGCCCCTACCAGATTTAATTATTACTGCTAACGCAGGAACCCTCCATAATTTGGATAGGTGAAATCCAAAGGAGGCTGAACTATGAACAGCCGCCAAGAATTGTATGGTCGTTTGATAGGAACGCTGAGTACCCTGGTAAGCCCAAGAAATATTGCTGAAACAAGGAATTGGATTTGGATTGTGGTAGGAATATTGCAATCCGAATCGATAGCTATGAGCAAAATAGCCACACATATTCCTGGAGAAACCCAAGCAGAGTCGCGGGTTACGATGATTCGGCGCTGGTTGATGAGTTTTCATGTGGATTACTCACGAGCAGCCAGGTTTGGATGTTAACCATCACAGCCATTCAACTCATTCCCTGAATAAACACAAACCCACCAACCAGAAATACAGCCAGATTGCGCCTGGGCACATGCGTATTTAGGGGGAGTTTTTTAGCAAAAATTACCGGGTTTTTTAGCCAAATTTTACACATCCTATCCAAGATCTGGCTTAAGATTAAAAAACGATGAATCCATGGGTCCCAACCGTTTGGTTCGTATTAACCTGTTGATTCATACTGCCTGTGGCCTCATTCCTGCTGGCGGAATGGGCCGCATTCATGCAGGTGCCCAGTCCATCGCCGCATGTCCATATTATTTTCATCAGATACTGGAGTACTTCCCGTGAAACGTTCGATTTCCCAAAAAATGATCATTCAGATTTTACCGGCAGTTCTGGCGATTTTCGTGGCGCTGACCATCATCTCCATCATCATGTCTGGGGCCGCAGAGCAAAAACTGGCCTACGATGCTGCCACACAAATGGCGGCAAACTATGCCAATGATTTCGACATAAAGATCAGCGCCAACCAATCCATCGGAAAAACCATGAGCTATGTCATGGCCGGGTACCAGGGTGGCAGCCGCGATGAGATTTCCAGCGTTTTGAAGAGCCTGGTCCTTAAAAACCAGGATATTCTGGGCTCCTATGTGGGGTATGAACCGAATGCCTTTGATGGCAAAGATGGCAAGTATGTAAATTCGACCGGCTCTGACCCAACCGGTCGCTTCATCCCCTATTGGAACCGCCTGTCTGGCTCCATTACGCTCGACCCTTTGCTGGATTACGAAACCTCAGATTATTACCTGGTCCCCAAAAAGACCCTGGCAGACAGTGTCATCGAGCCCTACCTGTACCAGGGTGTCTTGATGACCAGCTACATCTCACCCATCGTTGATGATGCCGGAAAGTTTCTCGGCATCACCGGCGTGGACGTCTCGCTTAATTACCTGGACGCCCAGGTTAGCAAGATCAAGGTCTTTAAAAGTGGTTACGCCTTCCTGATCAGTAATTCAGGTATTTTTGTCTCCGCACCCGATAAAGCCTTGATCGGGAATCAGACCCTGACCAATTTCGCCAAGGAAAAAGATGCCCCGCAACTTGAAAAAATAGTTACAGAGACCCAGGCAGGCAGCAGCGGTTTTGTAAATACCATAGATCCTTTCACAGGGAAAACAGTCACCATGTTCTACAGTCCGGTCAAGACCGGCAACTGGAGCCTGGTGATTGTTGCGCCAGATGAGGAGATGCTATCAGGCATGTACCAGCTGCGCCTGACCCTGGTAATCGTCTGTATTGCAGGTATCCTGCTGATGATCGCGTTAATCTGGTTCGTCACAACCCGGCTTACCCGTCCGATCATTGCCGTCAGTAAAGCTGCCGACCAAATCGCCTCCGGTGACCTGGACCTGGTGCTGGTCTCAGGAGACCAGGATGAGATTGGCCAGACCATCTCAGCCTTCAACCGCATGATTACCTACCTGAAAGAAATGGCAGTCGTTGCCCAGAGGGTCGCGGATGGTGATCTGACCACCAACATCCAACCCCAGTCTGCACGGGATACGTTGGGGACTGCCTTCGCGCGCATGGTCAAAAATTTACACACCAGCTTGGGGCTGGTAGGCGAAACCGCCGGCACACTGCTGGGAGCCTCCGGACAAATGTCCACTTCTGCCAGCCAAACCGGCACAGCCACCCGCGAGATAGCCGCCACCATCCAGCAAGTCTCGGATGGCATTAGCCAGCAAGCCCAGGCCATCAGCTCAACCGCCAGCTCAGTGGAAGAACTCGGGCGTGCCATCGATGGCGTCGCCAGGGGTGCCCAGGAACAGGCGGGCGCCATCGCCAAGGCCTCGCAAATGGCCACCCGTATCAGCCAGGCGATTGAACAGGTGACCAGTAACGCCCAGGCCGTCACCCGTGATTCGGCCGAGGCCGCCAGGTATTCACGAGACGGCGCCCGAACCGTCAGCGAAACGATTACCGGAATGGAAACCATCCGCACCAAGGTTGGTTTCTCAGCCGCAAAAGTGGAAGAAATGGGCGCGCGCTCCGAAGAAATTGGCGCGATCGTCGAAACTATTGAAGATATCGCCAGCCAGACCAACCTGCTGGCCCTCAACGCCGCCATCGAAGCCGCGCGTGCCGGCGAACAGGGCAAAGGCTTCGCGGTTGTGGCTGACGAAGTTCGCAAACTGGCCGAACGCTCCAGCCTGGCTACCAAGGAAATCGCCGGGCTGATCAAGGGCATCCAGAAAACCGTCGACGAAGCCGTTAAAGCCATGAAAGAATCAGCCAGCGAGGTGTAAGCCGGTGTCCAACGAGCCAATTCATCCGGGGAAGTGCTGAACAACATCCTGGGATCCGCCGAATCGGTCTTCAAGCAGGCCGAAGAGGCTGGCGGTGCCGCCGCCAGGGTCAGCGCCGCTGCCAGCGAGCTGGTAAGTGCAGTCAATTCTGTCTCAACCGTGATCGAACAGAACACCGCTGCCACCGAAGAAATGGCTGCCAACTCAAATGAACTGACCCAGGCTATCGAAAATATCGCCTCCGTTAGCGAGGAGAACAGCGCCGCAGCCCAAGAAGTTAGGGCAGCCACCAAAGAGGTCGCCACACAGGTGAACCATGTCTCCGATTCAGCCATCAATATGATGAAGTTGGCACAAAAACTTCAAGCGGTGGTTGAAAAGTTTAAATTATAAGAAACCATTCGCCTTGAGATTACCAGGCCAGCTTACAGACACAAGCTGAAAGCTCCCGGCAGCCACGGCAGACAGCCAGGAACCAGAAAACCCGGATAAACACGATAGCGCTGTTCGCACTTAAATGTAGAAATACTGGAATGCCGTTCTTTTAGGGAAAAGGATCTTTATGAATCGATTTCTAGGCAGATTGCCCATCGGTTTGAAACTGGGCGGAAGTTTTGTGATCATCGTTCTGCTCCTGGCAGCCTCCATTCTGATCAGTTATTCAGACATGGGCACCTTGAAGGCTGATATATTAAGCTTATATTATGACCACACCATCCCAATCCAGGACCTGGGTGAAGCCAGGGCATTGCTTGGGCAGATTAAAAGCAATGTCCAGCTTTATCTGCAGATCCCTCAACCAAAAATAGCGACAGCTACCAACCAGACCGTGCCACCCTGTGCAGCCTGTCATGCCACCATCATTAACGCCAACCATCACCTTCAGGCAGGTCAGCAGACCAACGATACCACCCGCTGCCTGGCCTGCCACGCCAAGCAAGCCGGCGATATACAACATGGCCGTTCCACTGCCAACATGACCGCCGGACAAGACTGTGCCACCTGCCATCCTTCAGCCGTCATTATCATGCAGCACACCCAGGTGGAACAGGCCATCAAGACAGAGGTGGCGCGCGTTAATACAATTATCGATACCTTTCGCCAAAACCCACTTTTGACCAAAGAAGAAAAAATCGAAATATCCAAGTTCGATGCCGCCTGGGAAAACTACCAGGTGATAGTTACTGATCTTCTGGCTAAAGCAAATGACAACCAGGCCCAGGCTTCGCTGCACCGCTTGGTCGGGGGCGATGCGCTCACCAGTCAGCGCCAGGTGGAAGAATCGCTCAACCGTTTGAGTAAGATCATTCAATCGCTGGCCCAGACATCCCAGGAAAGCAGTGTCCAAACATTCAACACTTCCACCATCAGGTTATTTATCGCCGGCTTGATTGGAATTTTACTGGCAGCTGGGTTGGGCTTTGTGATTACCATCAACATCCGCACCCCCCTGCAAGCCATGGCCAATGGGCTGGAAAATTTGCGCAAAGGCCACCTGCAATGGGATATACCCGCACAGGTTAAGCAAAACATCTTCCAGCGTTCCGATGAATTCGGCATCGCTGGTAAAGGCTTCGACAGCACAGTGCAATATTTACAGGAGATGGCTGGCGTGGCCAACCAGATCGCATCCGGCGACCTGACCATCAGAGTCACCCCGCGTGGCACCCAGGATGAATTGGGGATTGCCTTCTCCGAGATGGTTGCCAGCCTGCAAACTTTGATCGTAATGGTCAACCAGAGCGCCAACAATCTGGCTTCAGCCTCCAGCCAGCTGGCCACTTCTTCCAGCCAATCCGGGATCGCCACCAGCCAAATCGCCACTACCCTGCAGCAGGTCACCCAGGGCATCACCCAGCAATCCGAAGCGGTCACCAGAACAGCCAGCGCAGTCGAACAATTGGGCCAGGCCATCGATGGAGTCGCCAGGGGCGCCCGTGAACAGGCTACCGCGGTCACCCAGGCCTCGCACTTCGCCGGGCGCATCAGCCAGGCAATTGACCAGGTCACTCAAAATGCGCAAGCCGTGACCCAGGATTCGGCCCAAGCCGCGAAACATTCACGCGAGGGCGCCCAAACTGTGCGCGAGACCATCGCTGGGATGGAAGCCATTCGCAGCAAGGTTAATTTCTCGGCCAGCAAGGTCGAAGAAATGGGCACCCGTTCCGAAGAGATCGGCGCAATTGTAGATACTATTGAAGATATCGCCAGCCAGACCAACCTGCTGGCCCTTAACGCCGCGATTGAAGCCGCACGCGCCGGCGAACAGGGCAAGGGCTTCGCGGTTGTGGCTGATGAAGTCCGCAAACTGGCAGAACGCTCCAGCCTGGCCACCAAAGAAATCGGTGGGTTGATCAAGGGCATCCAGAAAACCGTCGCAGAAGCCGTCAACGCCATGCAAGAATCTGCCCACGAGGTTGAATCCGGTGTAGAACGGGCGCACTCAGCCGGACAGGCGCTCGATAATATCCTGGGCGCTTCCGAATCAGTCTACAAACAGGCCGAAGAAGCCGGCGGCGCCGCTGCCAGAGTCAGCCTGGCAGCAGACGAACTGATTGGCGCAGTTGAAACGGTTTCAGCCGTCATCGAACAGAACACAGCTGCCACCACACAGATGGCGGTAAACTCGAACAAACTGAACGAATCTGTCGAAAACATTGCCAGCGTCAGTGAGCAAAACAGCGCCGCCGTTGAAGAAGTCTCGGCTTCCACCGAAGAAGTTTCGGCCCAGGTGCACGATGTCTCGGTTTCGGCCGCCAGCCTGATGAAACTTGCCCAGCAGCTGCAGCAGGTAGTCCAAAAGTTCAAACTGTAACCAAATAATTCCATCCCGCGGGACGTTTTATCTTCAACCTTATATGTCCCGCGGGATACGCTCTCACAACCAGACTTCCAATTAGCCCATCCGCGCAACAGGTTTTCATGCTGTGAGCGGTCGCTGGACAGTTTTTCAAAGGAGATATGCATGGAACAACAGCTGGTAGTTTTTGATCTGGCCGGTGAAGCATACGGCATCAACATCGCAACGGTGGAAAGCATCATCAAAATGCAGACCATCACCCAGCTTCCGCAGAGCAAGCCGTACATTATGGGTGTCACAAACCTGCGTGGGGCTGTCATACCGGTCATCGATCTGCGCATCCGCTTTGGCCTGGAGGCCGAAAAAGCTACACGCCAGACACGCATTATGATCGTCAGCATGGGCAATCTGAAGGTAGGCGTGGTGGTGGATGGAGTCTCTGAGGTGCTCAGAGTGCCGGATGAGGCCATCGAACCCCTGCCGCCGACCGTCAGCGCGGTCAATTCCACCTTTTTAAAAGGGATCATTAACTTTGACAAGCGCCTGATCATCTCACTGGAGCTCGGCAGAGTGCTGGATATCGATGAACAGCAGTCCCTGGCTGCCATGCAGATCAAAGCCAGCTGAAGCGCGGGTTCCGGGCAGTCTCTGAACCCTAGTTTACTCCATGCCAGCTTCTTAGACGAAAGGCACAATTCGGGTGGCAAACATCGCTAAAGTTGATAGGTTTTGGATGATATTTTTTCAATTTTATGCTAAACTAGTTGCGACTGGTACACAATTTAGATTAAGACAGGCCGCCATCCGACACCACCACGGGAAACAGCCGTTTAGTAAGTTAAAACAGCTCATATTTATTTTTTCAACCAAAGAGGAAAAGTAAATATGACAGAAAATACTGCCACCCCTGTTTTTTTTGAGCGGCTGCGCTGGATCGGCTACGAAATTTTACCTGGATCAATGATTGCGCTTTCGAGCGTATTTACTGGCATAGCCAGCTACCAGGGTTCCATGTCAGATTCGGACCAGAACAAATATCAAAAGGGTGCGTTTCATTTGAGTTATAAGGCGGTCAGGCAGCCAACGGTAAATGGCTATATTTAGCGTATCCACTTGCGACAAATGAGTTCGATAACGAATGGCGATTGGCTCGACCAGCTCAGATCACCACGAAGAACCTAAAAAAATAACTTCCAGTTTTTTTTATCCACAACAATTTCAATTCACTCGAGAGGAGAAACAATGACTACAGCAACACTTCCACCCACCTTTTTGATCGTCTTCGCTGGCTTGGTTCCGAAATCGTTCTGGGAACACTCATCGCGTTATTGAGCGTTGGAGTCGCCTACGGCAGCTACCAGGGCTCGATGGCTGATTCCGACCAGAACAAGAATGAAATCGAAGGTATGAAAAGCCTGAACGATGGTAACACCATCTTCCTGACCGCTAACCAGACTCTGACACAGGATTATGCCTACTACGATAGCTGGTATACCAATCTGGACACCAACCCGGATTTGTCCGCGTACTACCTGGATCTGATGAGCGATAACTTGGCGACCCTGGCCCAAAAGGATAGCATGGACCAGACGGAATGGACAGCCTATGAAGAAGGTATCTTCGCCGATGCATACGTTTATTTTGATCGATCCGAGGCTTTCTTCAAACTCGCTGGCGCCTGGGACGAGAAAGGCGACCTACTCCAGCTTGTCGTTCTGTTCATGGCGCTCGGCCTGACCTTCGCCGCTTGGGCTTCCCTGCTCAAGGACGAAAGCAATTTACGCCCGCTTTTCGCCATTCTCGCGATTGTCATGCTGATTGCAGCCCTTGCGACCTATTTCACCATGCCAGCCATCCCGGCCATCGAGATTCCACCCCTCCCCGCAGTTTAATTCTGCCAGACATAACATTACTTCAAGATTAACGCCTCCTCAACTTCGAAAAGTTCCATTCTTGACAACATTGCTTATCTGAGCGTTCCAACAGTCGCGATCTAATCTTCACTCGACCAAAAAAACGGCCTGCAAAATGCAGGCCGTTTTTCATTATTAACCTGCATCTTACTCACCGGCTGCCTCGGCTTTATTTATCGGCTGATACCTTTGCTGCGCGGCAAATGCTGGTCCGGCGTGGCAGCCCAGCAATTGTGGCGCTTTTGATTGCAATCGGTGTGATGGTAAACCGAAACCTGGATACCGCTGAATAGTAATAGTTACCGTGCGGGAATGATAACTGACCGGCTTGGTCGTGGGTTTTCCCTGGATATGATTTTGACCCATATATAACCATTTAGACCAACATTTAATGTATAATGTGTTTGATTATTCGTAACTCTCCAATCGCCTCAGGGTTTAGACATAGAAATCTGCAACACCTGTAGGCTCACCATGGAGCGCCCCCTGTTAGACAGGTGGCGCTAAAAACTGCAAAAATCACAACGCATAACACCAACAACTTGCAAGTTCGGGGCTTCATACGAACAAATTGATTTTCACAGCATTATCAGTTCGATAGCTGTTCTGCAGGTGTACTTGTTCAGTTGTTGGCATTCCAATCATTAGGTTTTCCTGGCAATGCTGCCAGTCAAATTTTTATCCGCTCTAAGGAGGAGCAATGAAGATGAACCGAATTTACTTGTTTGTCATGCTAGGGGCAATTCTCGTATCTGCATTGGCAGGCTGCGCACCCGCAGCACCGGCCGCCACGGAGGCACCCGCCGCACCTGCAGCCACCGCAGCACCCGCTGCCCCGGCTGCCACTGAAGCCCCGGCCGCCCCCGCCGCCACTGAAGCCCCCGTTTCTGGCGGCACACTGGTACTGGCCTTCAACCTGGATGACGTGGTAACCCTCGACCCTGCCTTCGCCGGCGAGACCACCAACCTCTTCATTCATATCAACACCTACGACACCCTGGTCGACATCCGCCCTGAAGATCTCAACACCATCGTGCCACGTTTGGCCGAAAGCTGGGAAACCAATGCTGATTTCACCGAATTCGTCTTCCACCTGCGCAAGGATGCCAAGTTTGCATCCGGCAACCCCGTCACCGCTGCGGATGTAGTCTTCTCATGGAACCGCCTGCTGAATGTAGCTGGCGCTCCAGCCTTCAACCTGGATGGTATCGGCAAAGTTGAAGCAGTCGATGATTACACCGTCAAAGTCTCCACAACCGTCACCGACGGCGTAGCCCAACCCCTACCCCAGTTCCTGTCCAGCGCCAGCAACCCCAGCCTGGGCATCCAGGATTCAAAACTGGTCAAAGAACACGGCGGCACCGATGCTGCCGATGCCAAAGATACCGACAAGGCCAAGGAATGGCTGGACCAGAACTCTGCTGGTTCCGGACCCTTCATCCTGACCAAGTGGTCCCCCAAGGCTTCAATTGAACTGGTCGCCAACAAGAATTACTGGAAGGGCGATCCCAAGTTTGACAAGGTCGTCATCACGCATGTCTCTGACCCCACCACCAAGCTGCAGATGCTGGATCGTGGTGATGTTGATATGATCGATTCCCTCAGCAGTGACCTGGTGGAAAATGCCAAGGCCAATCCTGATATCGTTGTTTCCGCCGACCAATCCCTCGACGAAAACTACCTGGCCATGGCTTATGCCTGCCCGGATGCGATCAAGGCTGCCACCCCCGATAAATACAAAGAACTGCAGAGCATCGAATCATTCGCGATCATCTGCAAAAAAGAAGTTCGCCAGGCCATCGCCTACGCGATTGATTACGAAGGCATCACCAAGGCCGTCCTGAACGGTTATGGCACCCGCGCCCCCAGCATCATCCCGATCGGTATCATTGGCGTCGATGCATCCAAGACCCAGGGCCGCGATGTTGCCAAGGCCAAGGAACTGCTGACCGCCGCCGGATATCCCAACGGCACAACCCTCGACCTGTACTACGCATCCAACTCCACCCGCGATACCGTCGCCGCCAAGATCAAGAATGACCTGGCCGAAGCCGGCATCACCCTCAACCTCAAGCCCCTGGAACAGAGTGTCTATCTGACCCAGATGCGCGCCCAGCAGCTCCCGATGGCTTTCGGCGGCTGGACCCCCGACTACCTGGACGTGACCATGTGGACCGACTACTTCGGTCTCGGCGATCGCTCGATCGCCTTCCGCATGCGCTTCCAGAATGCCGATTCCATCAAGCTATCCACTGAGATCCGCACAACTGCCGATCCCGTCGCCCGTAAGGCTGCCGTGGAAAAACTGCAAGCCGTCTTCATTGAAGAAATGCCCTTTACGATGCTGTATCAATCCCAGTACCTGCACGCTTATCGCAGCAATCTGAAGGGTTTCAAATTCCACCCGGTCTGGTACGCTGACCTTTTCCAACTCTCCAAGTAATTCGTTTGCCAGTAGGGGCGGGTTCTGCCCGCCCCTACTTTTTTTTGGGATGGAGGTCAACAAAAACCGATGAATCTCATCCAACACATCACCAGGCGTCTGCTGTTAATGATCCCCATGGCGATTGGGATCACCCTGCTTCTTTTCATCGTGACACACATCGTGCCAGTCAATCCGCTGGCTGTCATCCTGACCGAAAGGTCCATGGAAGACCCGCACGCCATTCAGGCCGCCACCGAAAAATGGGGTCTGGACAAACCCTTACCCGAACAATATCTCATTTACCTCAAGAATTTACTACAAGGCGATCTGGGTACCTCCTTCAAAACCAAGAACCCGGTTGCTTCTGATCTGAAAAACTTCCTACCTGCCACCATTGAGCTTTCAATCGGCTCATTTATTTTTGCCATTTTAATTGGGTTACCATTGGGCATCATCTCTGCGGTCAAATCCGGCAGTTTTGTAGACCAATTTACGCGGGTCTTCTCGCTGTTGGGCGCCTCCATGCCGCCTTTCTGGTCAGGGCTGCTGGTCTTATTCGTTTTTTATTACAAACTGCGCTGGGCGCCAGGACCAGGCCGGATCAATTCACGCCTGGGCGCGCCGGAATCCTTCACCGGCCTGTTTGTTTTCGACTCGCTCATACAAGGCAACATGCCGGCCTTTTGGGATTCGCTCAGCCACTTGATCCTGCCCTCGATTATCCTGGGCTGGTTTACCCTGGCGCTGATCGCCCGCATCACGCGCTCTTCCATGCTGGAAGCGCTCCAACAAGATTACATCCGCACAGCCCGTGCCAAAGGCCTGGCTGAAAAATGGGTCGTACTTTCACATGCCCTGCGCAACGCGCTCATTCCACTCGTCACACTGGTCGGCCTGGCATTTGCCGGGTTGATGAGCGGCGCTATCATGACCGAGACCATTTTCTCCTGGCCCGGGATTGGGCGCTACGCAGTCGAATCCGCCGCAAACCTGGATTACCCCGCCATTACCGGCACCACCCTGCTGATCGCAATTATTTATATGTTGGTGAATATTTTTGTGGATGCGCTCTACACCATCATCGATCCTCGCATCCGGGAAGGGTAAACGGATGACTGTTGCAGATCTCAGCCAACCCGCTTTACAAAATATAGGCGCCAGCCCCACCCAGCGCCGCCTGCGCGCCTTGCGCCGCAACCCAATGGCCATGATCGGCCTGGCTATCATCGTGTTTTGGGCCATAGCCGCCATCATTGCGCCCTTCACCGGCATGCGTGAGCCGCTCGCCCAGGATATCGTTTATCGTCTCAAGCCACCCACTGCCCAATATTGGTTTGGCACAGACGAGCTGGGCCGCGATGTCTTCAGCCGGGTTATCTACGGCGCGCGGATTTCATTGCCAATCGGTTTCGTAGTGATCCTGTTTGCCACCATCATGGGCTCGATCGTGGGCGCCTCGGCTGGTTATATTGGCGGAATGTATGATTTGCTGATCATGCGCCTGGCAGATATTACCCTGGCATTCCCCTCAATTGTGCTGGCCCTGGCAATCGCCGCGGTCCTGGGCCCCAGTATCACAAACGCTCTCATCGCCATGGTACTGGTCTGGTGGCCGGAATATGCGCGCTTGATGCGCAGCCAGGTCTTGAGCGTCAAGAACAATGAATATGTCACCGCGGCAGTTGCGCTCGGAATACCGCGCACACGCATCCTGACCAACCACATTCTGCCGAACACCTTTGCGCCGATCCTGGTCAAAGCCTCGCTGGATGCCGGCAGCGCCATCCTTAACATCGCCGCGCTCAGCTTCATCGGGCTGGGAGCTGTGCCACCCACCCCCGAATGGGGCGCCATGATCTCCACCGGGCGTTACCAGTTCTACAGCTGGTGGCTGACAACTTTCCCCGGGCTGGCCATCCTCTCGGTGGTGCTCGGCTACAACTTCTTCGGTGAAGGCGTGCGCGACTCGTTTGACCCGCGCATGAACTGAACCAGGCTAACTATCCATAAACAGCCCGCTTTGGCGGGCTGTTTTTTTACAGAAAAATAATAGACAACCTCAGATTAACCTCCGGCTCTATCAACTGGCAGTAATTACTTGCGGCTATCCAGGGTCAGATATTAACCATCCCAACAATTATCGGCAAGAGTACGCTTTACCTGCCCTGCATGTTGTGCCCATGCTCGTGCTTATGCCCAGGCATTCTATGGTACACAAACCCGCGGCACCCGGCTGTGGATCAGGGAAGTAAAATCGACCTGCGAAATCTGGTAAAGCGCCGCCAGATCGTGCACCTGGATGGATTCTGACCCCTGCTGGCCCACAATGACCACCTCCTCACCCATCGGAAACCGACCCGGCAGCCGCACCATCAACTGATCCAGGCACAGACGCCCCACTACCGGGCAAAGCTGACCACCAATGATCACCCGGTTGCCGGGCACACGCCTGAGCCCATCCCCATAACCCACCGGCACCACCCCAATCCACTCCTCGGCCGGCGTGATATACGTGAGGCCATAACCCACTGGCCAGCCAGCCGGCAGCAAACGACAAGCCGCCAGCTGTGCCTTCCAGCGTAGAGCCGGACGATAATGCTCCGGCAGCTCTGAATCTACACGAATACGCAAACCCAAAACCACATTTCCCACCCGCAGCAAGTCAAAACGGGTCTGCGGCAAATAATATGCGGCCGCCGAATTGGCCAGGTGCACCCAGCGCGGCCGCAACCCGTTGACCTCCAACGCATTGAGCGCTAACTGAAAGCGCCCAAACTGGGCCTCATTGGCCGGCTGGACTTCATCCGCTGCCGCCAGGTGACTGTATAGCCCATCAATTTTCAGCCGCCCGCTGGCAAGCGCCAGGCGCGTAAAAGACAATACATCCTCAGCAAAAATGCCCAGACGCCCCATGCCCGTATCAACCTTCAGATGTACGCCCAGCACCTGCCCGGCCGCACTGGCCCGCGCCGTAAACAAATCCAGGGTTTCAGAGCTGTGCAAAGTCAGCGTAACCTGGCTGGCGATGGCCTCATCAACCTCATCCGCCGTGACCATCCCCAGCACCAGCACCGGCGTTTGGATACCACTTTGGCGCAAGGCGCGCGCCTCGCCATAACGCGCCACGCCCAACCAGCTCGCGCCACCCGCCACCGCCGCCTGGGCCACTGCAACCGCGCCATGCCCGTAGGCATCCGCCTTGACAATCGCCATCAACGGCGTGCCAGTATCGCGGATAATATTACTGCTGTTACTGCGGATGGCCTCCAAATCAATTTCCAACCAGGTGGGCTGCGCTGCGCTCATCTCGATCACTCCACTTGAATTATAATCAGCACTCATTCCAGGTTCCAGGATACTACCAACATGCCAGAAAGCATTCGCCTGCCCTACCCCATCCCCTACCATGCCCAAATCGCCAGCCCGCAGCTGGCTGAAGCCATTTTTGTGCAGGGCCTCGACCCCACCCTCGATCCACGCTGGGCCGAAAGCGGCGCAGACAGCCCGCAGGAATATGCTTACTGGGTGGAGCGCGCCTGCGGCGTGGCCTGCCTGAAGATGTGTGTGGAAGCCCTGGGTGGACCGCAGAGAACCCTGATCCAATGGGCACGCACCGGCCTGGAGCGCGGCGGCTACCTGATCCGCTACGCTGAAAACGGGGACGCGCACGAAGTCGGTTGGATCCATTCTGCCCTGGCCAACCTGGCGATCGAGACCGGCTTGCAGGCCATGGCAAGTGCCGCAAGCCTCGATGAAATCGTCGCATTCCTGCAGCAGGGCTATCTCGTCATCGCCTCGGTCTCGTACGAGGCCGGTGATGACCGTTTACCGATTACAAAAAAAGGCGGGCACCTGATGGTGGTGACCGGCGCGGACTACGACGAAAGTGGTCCGCTGGCGTTTATTGTCAACAACCCATCCGGACGCAAGACTGAGCTGCAAGCTGGGGCACGCCTGCCCATCGCACGCTTCGCCCCGGCTTACAGCGGGCGCGTCATCTGCCTGCGGGGCGCCCAAACGCCCACAATCAACGCGTGATCGTTAACGCACAGGTTCCTGCAACAGGGTCAGAGTCCCGGCCGAGGCATCCAGCTCTGCCAGGCAGCCCAGCGGCAGCGTACTCTGATCTTCCACATGCCCAATCATCAGCCCCATAACAGCCGGTATACTCAGGGCGCGCACGCGTTCGGCCAGAACCTCTTCCTTCAAGCGGTTTTGGGCATACTCAGAGACCTGCGGGTGTTCAGTAAATTTTCCGAAAACAATCCCGGCCACTTTCTGCAAATTTCCAGAAAGCCACAACTGGGTCAGCATTCTATCGATGGAATAAATAGCTTCGCTGACATCTTCGAGGAAGAGGATCGCTCCGGTTAGATCGGGCAGATACGGCGTGCCGATCAGGTGCGCCACCAGGCTTAGATTTCCACCCAGCAAGCGTCCCTGCACCCTGCCCGCCACCAGCGGCGTAATGCGGTTGGCTCTTTCCACGCGCCCTTCGCCATGCTCAAAAACGGGCGGCGCGCCAATGCTGATAGGAGCCTGCGGGTTGAAGAGTACCTTTTTAAATTCAGCCAGGGTATAGGCAGAAAAAACCTGGGTAGCCATCGGCCCGTGGAAGGTGATCAGCCCGGTTTTGGCATAAATGGCCATCAGCAGAGCGCTGATATCGCTGTAGCCGATCAGGATTTTCGGGTTGGCGCGGATCAGGTCATAATCCAAAAGGGGCAGCAGCCGCGATGCTCCGTAGCCTCCGCGCCCGCAAAAAATTGCATCGACACTCTCATCCGCAAAAAGAGCATTCAGGTCAGAGGCGCGGGCAGAATCATCGCCGGCCAGGTAACCACTGCGATCAAAGAGATGCCGCGCCGGGCGAGCATGGAAGCCAAGTGATTCAACCATGTCGATGGCAAAACGCACACCCTCAGGCTCATTGGGAGGGCTGGAAGGCAGCGCAATCCCGATGGTCTGACCTGGGGCCAGCCGCGCGGGCCGGATCAATGGATGGGGAATTGGATCTGAACGAGTGGACATAATGTTTTCCTTTCAACACAAGTTTAACATGAAGCATGTCAGTGGTGTCAAAATTACTGCCAGTCTTGTGGTCGCAAAGGTTGTCAGTAGGTTTTTCTTGGGTGCAGCTGGTAAGTTTTGTTTGTGTAAACCGCCCCGGGCGATAGCCACGGGTTTTACCCCGTGGCAGTTTGCCAGCGAGATAGCGCCTAACAACCAGGATTTGCTTGTTAGTTTTCAACTGGCATGGTATTAATGGACAAATAAATTGTGAAATCAAGAAAAAACAGCGAGGACCAGCCTTGAAATATCCTGCGGCAGTTATCACCGTATTGGTAAGCTTTTTAATCAGCGCTTGCGCTTCTGCGAGCGTGGAGCGCTCCACGCTCGCACCTCAAACCTATCATCTTGATCACAATCAGGTGCTGCAGATTGAAGTGAACACCGGTAATGTGCAGATCATCGGTACTCAACAAGACTCGCTTGAAGTGCGCGGCAGCCTGACCAATGAACCCGCGTTGGTTTACAAGGTCGAACAATCCAGCACCGGGCTTCACATCCTGGCACAACTTCCAAAACGTATTTTCCCCTTGCCAGCTCCCGATCCCATTGATCTTGAGATCCGCATCCCGGCCGGTTACCGGGTTGAATTTGACACCCAGGAAGCCAATTTAATCGTTAAGGATTTCCGCGGAGATTTGCAGGTGTCATCCGTGGCGGGTAACGTGCAGGTGGACGGGTTAAACGGATCCGCAGTTCTAAAAGCCAACCGGGGTGAAGTATTGCTTCAAAACAGCCAGGGGAAACTGAATCTGCTCGGAAATTACGGGTTTCTATCGATGCTGGCTGTCCATGGCCAGATAAACGCCTCCACCATTATGGGTTCAGTCAGCTACAACGGTATGCCGCAGCCTGGCGATACGATCCATCTTGAAACAGATCATGGTCCCGTACAAATTATCCTGACAGACCAGCCCAACCTGCTGGTGGATATTCATTCCACCAGCGGGGAAGTCGTGTGTATGTTTACAGCGCTTGAGCGCAATCCACGCCAATGCCGGGGCACGCTCGGCGCTGGTGGCGGCCGGCTGGATGTACGCACCGTCAGCGGGAATATTATTTTTCAGCCAGCTCCTTAAATTAACTCTCTGGGATTGCCGTGATAGACCAGCCCGTCTGGCAACGCGCTGGTGGGCGAAATGAATTTCGTCTTAAGTCTGGGCAGCCAGCACTCATGCGCTGATGTGCGTCATACTCAGGCCGGCCAGATTTCCTTGATGCGCTCAAAAACCGCACTGGCTGCGGCACCCGGATCGGGCTGGGCGGTGATGCCGCGGCCAATCACGATCCCATATAACGGCAAGCCTTTCAGCAGCGCTAGAACATTCAGGGTTACGCCTCCAGCGATAGCCACATCCAGGCCCATTTCGCACAGGCTGCGGACCTCCTGAACGGCATGTTCGTCCCACAGCACGCCCTCGTTGAGTTCTTCATCGATGCTGCGATGATACAGTACCAGACTGACGCCCCGCGCTTTGACCTCGCGCGCACGGGTCAGTACATCTCGCACACCGGTCATATCCACTTCGGCGCGGCGTTTCCATTTATCCGCTTCGCGTTGAACTTCGACGATGGTCGCCAGGGTAGTGATGCCCTGAGTGGTGACCACATCGGCGCCGGCTTCAAAAGCCATGTTAGCTTCATACGCACCCACATCACTCGATTTAAGGTCAGCCAAGATGAGCTTATTCGGGTAGCTTGCGCGCAGTTTTCTAACGATTTCCATTCCAACTGACTTAATCAGCGGGGTGCCAGCTTCGATGATATCCACAGTTGCTGAGGTCAGGCGGGCTAACTCAAGCGCGTGGTTGAAATCCAGGCTGTCGATTGCAAGTTGTAGTTTGGGTGCCATGCCCTTGCTCCTTTTCACAATTGTGAGTACAATATCACATATGTGAATATTATAAATCCAGGCACAGCGTTTGTCAAATTCCATATTGGAGAGCTTGCCATGTCAGCAGATATGATGAGAACCGTTGTCTATTTAGGCCCTGAACAGGTCGAATTACGCCTGGTACCGATCCCGAAACCGCAAGCGGGCGAACTGCTCGTGCGCGTGCGGGCTGCCACCACCTGCGGCACAGATGTAAAAACCTACCGGCGCGGCCATCCGAAGTTTCCGCCACCTTTTGCTTTCGGGCATGAATTTGGCGGAGATGTTGTTAAAGTTGGAGCTGGAACGCAGACGTTCCATGCCGGGATGCGAGTCACAGCCAATGTTTTTGCCGAGTGCGGAGAATGTTTTTTCTGCCAACATGGCCAGGGCAACCTGTGCGAAAACCTGGTCTACAATTTTGGTGCCTTTTCCGAATACATGATCATTCCGGCTTCGATTGTCAGGCGGACAACATTTGAAATCCCGGCACACATCTCATACGCGCAGGCGGCAATTGTCGAGCCGCTGGTCACTGTGGTGGGCGGCCAGCGTATTATCGCCATCCAGCCAGGTGAGACAGTCGCCATCTTTGGCGCGGGTGGAGCAGTTGGATTGATGCACCAGCAAATGGCGCTGCTGGCCGGGGCGGAACGAGTGATCGCCGTTGGGCATAGCCAGGCGCGCTTGCAAGCTGCGGCAAGAATGGGGGCCGACCCGATCATAAACGCCAAAGACACCGACGCTGTAGCCGCCATCCGAGACCTGACGGGTGGCAGGGGTGCGGATGTGGTCATCGAATGTGCGGGTTCGCTTTCTGCCTGGGAAAATGCAGTTCAGGCGGTGCGCCGAGGCGGACGGGTGCTGTGGTTCGGCGGGCTGCCCAGTGGCACAAAGATCACGCTGGATTCAGCTCTGATTCATTATGGCGCCATCACACTGTATAACTCGCACGGCGGCACGGCTGTCGATGCGCGCGAAGCTTTTCGCCTGATCACCAGCAAAGAAGTGGATGTACAGTCCCTCATCTCAGGCGAGCTACCCCTGGAAGGGCTGGAAACCGCCCTCAAGAAAATGATCGCCGGAGAAGTCATTAAAATGGCGATCAATCCTGACCTGCCATAACCACAAGATTAGAGTTTTTTGGCAGCGCTTTTGCGCGCTATTTTCCAAAGAAACATCGTGTCATTCGTCCATTCGGCACTTATTCGTGATAAAAAACATCCACATTAGCCCCTGCAAACCCTGTGCGCGTTAAGCACAAGCCCCAGGCAGCGCGAATTAATATTTTTCCTCCACTAATCTGGGGGGAATCTGAATTAACTTCTAAAAGAATGGAAACCATTCCCAGGCAGTCGTTAGGGTCCGCAAAAGAATAAGTTCCATCACCCATTGAAACCATTGAAACGCTTTCAGCGCGAGGCCGGCTTTTTGGCGCGTGGCGATCTCCAAAAGAACAGCAACGCCATCTTAACGAGTTCAGCGGGTGCCCAAACACCCGCGTTGGATGGCGCCGAGAGAAGTTAACAATTACACTCCCCAAGCGTAAAAAAGAATATTACCAATGCTCGTAGTGAACCAATTCGGTGAGTGGTTTGCGAATTTTTGGCCCGGGCAGGTCAGCCGGGTAGCCGAGCGGAGTAAAGATAACCGGCTCGACCTCGGCAGGTAATCTCAAAACGTCACGCGCCGCATCCACATTAAATGCCGCCACCCAGCAGGTACCCAACCCCAGATTGGTTGCTGCCAGAATCAGGTGATCTGCCACAATGGCAGAGTCGATCAAACGGGCGTTAAAGCGGTCACTTTCACGCACCCAGGCCTGAGAAGAAATCGCACAAACTGCGATCAGCAGCGGCGCCTGCACAAACCAGGGACGGCGATAGATGCGCCCAAGCTCGGCTTCGCGGCCAGTGGTCTGGATGACCACCAGCTGAACCGGCTGACGGTTCGCCGCAGTCGGCGCAAGTCGGGCGGCTTCAAGCACTTGTTGCAGCTTTTCATCTTCAATCCTGTCCGGGCGGTAAGCCCGCACACTATAGCGTTTGGCGATCAACTCGGAAAATTCCATTCTCATTCACTCCTGAACCAGAATACTTGATCAAAGTTTAACATACAACAACCACCTGAGCGCCGCAGAACAGACTTGGCAATCTACAGTACATCGTGCCCGAACCTGGATATCTGGACACATGTGGACCGAATCGCTTGCTTTGCGCAGCAGGTCAAGTCATCGTGAGAACCAATTTTCAAATCAGAAATTAAAACTATTGACTTTCGAGTTTCTGCATGCTATTATAATTCATATTAGTGAATCGTAATTCACAAAATTGAATTCGGAGCCCAGCATGCCAGAAACGATGACACCCCGCCAACGCGTAGAAGCCACGCTCAATCACAAAGAACCGGACCGGGTTCCGATTTCTCTTGGGGGATCGGCCAATCATCTAACCGAGCAACGCTATCATCTTTTACGCGATCACTTTGGTGTCCAGGATGTGCCGCGCCGGACCCTGGTGGGATTCTACACAACCCCAGATTACAACCCAGTCCTGGATAAATTAGGCACCGATTTTCGTTTTGTGCACATGCGCCCGCCAACGAACTATATTTCAAATCCGATGGAAGGTGATTTCAAAGAATTTACCGATGAGTGGGGTTTGCAGCACCGGCTTGTCTCGGGTTACTACGATATGGGCGGAGCGCCTTTGGCCAAGGACTTGAGCAAGGAAAGCATCAAAAATTTTCACTGGCCCGATCCTTATGACCCCATCCGAGTTGCGGGGCTAAAAGAAGAAGTCGAAAACCTTTATAACAATACCGATTATTCGATCGTCGCTCACCGTCCGGTTTATGGCAACCTGTGGGAAATGGTGCGCGTGCTGGTTGGCATGGAAAATGCCCTGATGATGACCACACTGGATACCGCCATGTTTGACGCTTTGCTGGGGAAATTGGCTGAAATTCAGAATGGTTTTTATGATGCCTTCCTGAGTGTGGTCGGGCCTTATGTGCAAATTGTAGAAATGGCCGATGACTATGGCACCAATGTTGGGCCCATGTTTAACCCGAAGATTTACAAGCAATTCTTGATGCCGCATTATAAAAAGACAATCGAGCTGATTAAGAAAAAAGCTCCCCAGGCCAAAGTCTTGCTGCACAACGACGGCGCAATCCGGAAGTTCATTCCAGACCTGATCGAGACCGGTTTCGAGGTATTGAATCCGATCGAGGCGCATCTGGTGGGCATGGACCCGGTCGGACTGAAGCGTGATTTTGGCAAAGAGATCACTTTCCAGGGTGGCGTGGATATTAAGCGCGTCATGACGCAAGGCTCGCTGGAGGATATTCGCGGCGAGGTGCGACTGCGGATTGAACAAATGGGAAATGACGGCGGCTATATTCTGGCGCCGGCGCATAACTTTGGCAATGACATCCCTCTTAAAAATATGCTGGCTTTCTTTCAAGCCGGTCATGAACTTGGCTTTTACCCTCTTAGCACAACGCCCAGTAGGCCAGGAAAATAATATGCTCCTTGAGGAACTCCGCCGTAAAGTTTTGGAAACTGCCAACCTGCTGCCAAAATTTGGACTGGTATGGATGGCGGGCGGCACAGTTTGTGCGCGTGACCCGCAAACCGGTTATGTGATTGTTACGCCCAGTGGCATGCCTTATGAAAACCTGACCCCTGCCGATATGATCGTGACCGATATTAACATGAATCTAATTGATGGAAAAAACCGCCCATCAGTTGCCCTCAACCTGTGGACCGGTTTTTTCTTGGCGCGACCCGAAATTCACGCCGTGGTGCATACGCACTCGCCTTACGCCACCGCCTTTTCAGTCATCAACGAAGCAATCCCGATCATTACCGAAACCCAGGCCGATTGGTTTGGCCAGCCGATCCCGGTGACGCCTTACCTGTCTGTGGAAGATCAGCGCTTCGCCAGCTTGCCGGTGCAAATATTGGCTGATGGGTTTGGGGTGCTTTTGGGCCAGCACGGAGTTATCACAATCGGAAGAACTTTGGAGCGGGCCCTCGAACGAGCCGTTACACTGGAAGAAGCCGCGCGTACCTATGCCATCGCCAAGAGCATCGGCTCACCTCTGGTTTTCAGTAAACAAATGGCGCGCAATTCATTTGAGTACTACCACAACCGCTATGGACAGCGCAGCGAAAAACACGAATAGGAGCAGATCACTTTGTTGGCATTCAGCGAATTATCGATAATCATAGATCTGGATGTGCAGGATGCACATACGGTCATCAGTCTTCTGGCAGAGAAGTTGCA
This sequence comes from Chloroflexota bacterium, assembly GCA_026390035.1. GTDB lineage: Bacteria > Chloroflexota > Anaerolineae > Anaerolineales > Villigracilaceae > UBA5195. The sequence continues at coordinate 2,526 of JAPLGT010000157.1, read as the reverse complement.
TGCGCAGGGCCTGGTCTCGGCCGATTATGGCAACCAGACCTGGGCCAGAGAGCTTGAACATCCAACCGGACTGCCCACCTCGCCTTTTGCGATTGCGTTTCCACACGCCGATGCTGAAGGTGTCCACCAATCGGCCCTGGCAATTGCCATCCTGCGCAAACCGATCCAATTTAAGAACATGGCTGATCCGGATGAAAGTCTGGATGTATTTATTGTTTTAATGCTAGCTAATAAGAACCCGGAAGAACAAATTCAAACCTTACGAAACCTGGCTTTGCTTTTTGGTCAGCCAGAAAAACTGGTCGCTTTACGCGAGCAGGTCAGTCTCCAGGCTGTAGAGGCCTGGCTTAAGCAAGAACTTCTGCTTGAGTAGGCATGTGTCCGAGTGATTGAACCTCGGCAAGGAGGTCAAAGACAACCGTAGGTAGTTATTTTTGTCGCGACAGGCTTAATAGCCGGTAACCAGATCAAATTCAAGGAGGCAGAGTAATCCATGAGCAAATTAATAGTCGTTGCATGTGGAGCTGGAATCAATACATCCACAATCGCTGAAGATTCCATTCGAGAGCGTGTGGCCCAGGAAGGTATGACGGACGTACTGGTCAAAAGGATTTTGATGGCTGACATCGAGGGCTACCTTGGCCGTACAGACCTGATCATGGTTGTATCCATGATGAAAATCTTCCGCACCTATAACGTACCGATTTTCCAGGGCATGCCTTTCCTGATTGGCTCGAAACAGGAAAGGGAAGCACTCTTAGACAAGATCGTCGCAGAAATCAAAAAAGTGTAACCCCGGATGATCCAATCCGTATTCAGATTTGAAATAGGAGAATGGTAACATGGGAGCATTATCTGTTGCTGTTGGTTGGTTACTGAGCCTTGGCTCATCACTGATCGTGATGATCGTCCTGATCATCCTTGGTCTGGTGTTCCGAGTGGGCTGGCAGAAAGCTGTGCGTGGTGGTATCACCACCGGCGTTGGCCTGGCTGGCTTATTCCTGGTGGTTAATGTGATCGTCGGAGCCTTACAGCCGGCTGTGGCCGAAATGGCCACTCGTTTTGGCGTAGCCAAGACGCTGGTAGACGTTAACTGGGCTGACGCGGGCATTGCCTGGGGTTGGCCTGGCGTAGCGGGCTTGATCGTCTCGATCCTGATCGTCAATATCCTGATGCTTGTTCTCAAACTCACCAAAACCCTCTGGACCGATGTTTGGTCCTATTGGCATGGTTCTGCACTGGCTGGCTTCGTCTGGGCGCTGACAGGTGGCAACATTTTCCTTGGCATCCTGGCTGGAGTTCTGTATCTGGTAGCTGGCAGCCTGATGAGTGACATGACCGCCAAGAAATACCAGGAATTCAATGACATGCCCGGTATCGGTGTGCCCTGCGGCACCACCGTTCAGGCCAGTTTGTTTGCCATGCCGGTTGTCTGGGTGTTGGACCGCATTCCTGGTCTCAAAGATTGGGATGCATCCCCCGAAGGCATCAAGAAACGCTTCGGTTTGGTGGGTGAACCTGGCGTCATGGGCTTCATGCTGGGTGTCATCATCGGTATCTTCGCCTACGGCGTCGGAACCGGTGACCTGGGCATTGCCAAGATCTTGGGCTTGGGTATGAACGTGGCCGTCATGATGATGATCCTGCCCCGCATGGTCTCAATCATCGCCGAAGGCATCATCCCGATCACAATGTCGATTGTCCAGTTCATGCGCGAACGCTTCAAGGACCGCGAGATCTACGTAGCGGTTGACTGCGCAGTGCTGTTGGGCCACCCGGCTGTGATGGCTTCCACCATCATCCTGTTCCCACTGCTCGTGCTGCTTGCGGCGGTTCTGCCCGGCGTGCAAATGCTGCCAATCGCCTCCCTGGCTGTCGTACCCTTCTGGGCCGGCGCGGTGGTACCTTACACCAAGGGTAACGTCGTCAAAACCGTGATCGTACTCTTGCTCTACGCAATCCCCTTCATGTATTTATCCACCTGGAGCGCCACCTCGCACACCGCCGCCTTCCAAATGATGGGTCAATACAGTGACCAGATCGGCCAGGGACTTAAGCTGGCCAGCTGGGACATGGGCGGCGATATCCTGGGTAACATCATCCAGGCTGGTTTCCGTTTGTTTGGCTTTGGGGCTTAGTCGGATACACAATTGAATATCCAGGGGAGCTTCCACGAGGTTGACAAAATCGTGTGGAGCTCCCCCTGATTTGCAAGGCTAAAATAATCCTTATTAGGAGACTGCCATGTCAAAATATCGTGTCTGCGTAATCGGGGGTTGGTGCGGTAACCGGTTAGTCATGGTTGCGGAACACCTTGATGAATTATTGCAGAAAGCAGGTTATACCTGCCAGGTGAAAAGCCACAGCGTTTGGGAAAACTACAACCAACCACCCACTTCCAACCTGGTCTTGCAGCTGCTGCCAGCCTTTACCGAGGCTGAAACTGGTTGCCCGGTCATCAATATCAGACCTTTCCTGGTCGATCTTGATCATCCCCAAACATTGGAAAAAATATTTACCCAGATC
>JAPLGT010000249.1:0-4650 GCA_026390035.1 Chloroflexota bacterium | reverse complement strand
CCGCCGGTGATAAAATACAGCCCGTTTAATCATCCGTGAACAACGGATAACGCCCCCATCGTCTAGTGGCCCAGGACGGGGCCCTCTCAAGGCCCAAACAGCGGTTCGAGTCCGCTTGGGGGCACTCTTTATAGGCAAACATCTTGCCGCCCGTTTGTTTTTTCAAGCAAAAAGCCCGGGTTATGAGCTGGGCTTTTTGCTATCTATTACCTAATGTTGGTAATTTATTGAATATAAGTGATTAGGCTACGGCAGGCGTTATACTCCGACTGGGCACAAGGGCGGGATGTGGCGGGAAAAGTCACCAGACGCCGAATACGCCGTTGGGGGCTGAATCCCCGAAGGCGCGGACGATGTTGGCACGCTCTTGGCTTGAAGAGATTTTTGTTTTAATTTGAGACTACCGTGCATTCATTTGTAACAAAAATTCACGAGATTCAACAAGCCAGGGATGAATTACTTTTAATTGACTTCGCCACTCCCAAAGGTAGTTCAAGTATTCCAAAACCGCAGTGTCTAACGATTTATCCATTGCTTCAATTATCTTGCTAAGATAGGCAGGGTTTCCATCTTGATCCCATGCAATTTTATCAGCAAGAAATACCACTTTATCCAAGAGCGTAGGGTTGGCTTTCAAAGTTGTGTGACACCCAACTGCACTGAGTACTTCATTGTCAGTAACTCCGAATGCTTCTCTAGCCAACACGACAGAGAGTTTTTGGTGAATAATCATTGGATATTGAATTTCCTCCGCCAATATTTTCACAGACTGACTTTGAGCAAATTCAATTCGCTTTTCATTTGGTATTACGGCACTAATATCGTGCAAATATCCTGCTTGTTCTGCTTTGGACGAATCGCTATTATATTTTTTAGCCAGTTCTTTTGCTTTGGATGCGACAGCGGAACAATGTTCGGCTGTCTTTTGGTGACCAAATAATGCTAAAAAGCGAGGAACATCATCAACGATTTTGCCTGTACTTCTAAAAACACCAATGTAATCATCAAGCATAACTATTCCCAAAGATACACAATTTTGGAACGAATTAAGGATTGATCCCATAAAAGACTGGGACCCTGTGCGGCAGGAATACCGAAAGTCTAAAAAAAGGCAACTATGCGCCGCAGCATCTGTCCAAGTTGAACTAAACCGCACGCCAGAGACATCAGCCTGCCAGGTATTTGGAATTTATATGATGCTGCGCAAGCCGTAATGCTAATTTATCCATATTATATTAATCAGCGAAAACCCACATCAACCAACCATGGGATAATTGTACATCGAAACGACATTTTTTAGCTTCTACACTGGGCGTAATTTCAGCGGAATGAGTTTTAAAGCACACTCTCTTAAGGCTGACTCTACCTTTGTTATGTGGCCCCTTACTCACAGGGTGCAAAGTGCGCGAAGGGCACATAATATATGTGTGTTTCAGAAGTGAGATGGTGAACGCTGCGAGCCTCTCACTTTTTGATTCTCGTTTGCTAAATTCGCACCAAGTGTTTGGGTAAATGGTCAGGTATAATTAATGATGGAGTATGAAACATGAGCCTGCATGAATTGGAATCCCAATTATCTCATCTTCGCCCGGCAGAAAAAGCAGAATTGGTGCGCCGCTGGATCCAGGATATTACGAATGTTTTTCCAGGTATCGAAAAAACGGCGGGTGTCGCTGGTGGCGAAGCCTGCATTGTGCGCACCCGGATTCCCATTTGGGCGCTGGAAAACTATCGCCGCTTGGGCTGGAATGAAGCCACTATTTTGGAAAACTATCCGTCCTTGCGTGCTACTGATCTGGTTAATGCCTGGGCTTATTTTGATGCCCATCGGCAGGAAATCAGTAGAGCTATTCGTGCCAATGAGGCTGCTTGAGATATGGCGCGTTTATACGCAAACGAGAACTTTCCGTTTCAAGTAGTCAGTGCATTGCGTGAATTGGGGCATGATGTGTTGACCAGTCTGGATGCAGGCAAAGCAAACCAGTCAATTCCAGATGATGAAGTTCTTGCTTATAACGATCAATCGGCGAGATTTTATTCCTTTTCACGAACAAGGAGTGCAGCACACCGGAATTGTTGTTTGTACTCAGGATGGTGATGTCATCGGACAGGCGAGCCGAATTCACGAATCGATCCGGAACGATGCGACACTTGTTGGTCAGTTAATCCGAATTAACCGGCCGCAGCGTAATAAAAAAATAGATATTAAAAAGTAATGCCCATGCTGCCACTACCAACCTCATCTGCTGGAATTATGTCGGTTTACCGTCGCTGCGTTTACGACACCTGCTTTGTAAAAAAACTATCCACTTGAAGTATGGCGCGATTTGAGCTTCGGCATAGGAATAGTAGCCGCTACTTTGTGTTTCGTCGGATTATATGGTCCCCAGTTACAGCACGGGAACAGGATAAAAAGCACTTTCTTGAGCGCTTTTTCCCGTAAACTTTGAGACCATCAAGTGTTCTCGATCCAGCACCCTCTCACGCTTTGATTCTGGGATCTACCCTCTCAGCGCCTAAACTCATATATAACGTACAGGCTTGGGGCACCATATGGTCGATATAGTTTAAGAATTCTATATACTCCATATGGAATTCTTAATTTAATACCAATGTGGGTTATTGTTCAATATTTTTCTATACTGACAATCCAAACCTTGCCTAAAAATATTTCTGAATGGCGCGGTTCGTCTCCCGGATCACATCATCTAATTCAGGGAAATTGGGCATTTGCCCGCTCAGCCTGCTTTGCCACAATCGCTGGAAGGTAGGCTGCCGGCGCGCAAGTACGGTCTTCAAATCACCAACTGAGAGTCCCTTGGCCTCGAACTTTGGAGCCATGTTGAAAGATATCCGTTCCACATCTACTATCTGGTTTGTCAGGAGATAATGAATATCATACAAATCACGCGGCTCGGTGCGGGTTAGTAGTGAGCGCAATTTCTCGGACAGGATCTCCTCCAACGAATAAACTACCAACTCAGACTTCTGTGTCTGGCAATCACTGTAAGAAGATATAACCGGTCTTCTCTGTGTTGGAAAAACCAGCGCCTCGTCTCTAGAAAAATCCACTTTTAGAAAGCGGTTGGCGATGTCAGCCTGCAGTGGTCCGATGTAATTCAGGTAGATGGTTGGGTTACCGCCGGCGTGTTCTTCCATCTTGCGGGTGGCCAGGGTGATATTGGCTTCACGAACCAGCCATGGGAACAACTCTTCCATCGCCGCCTGCAGATCCGCATTGGTGTGGTGGGCGTCCAGCAGGGTAAAGTCCAGATCTTCGGAATAACGGTAATCCGGAAAATATATTTTCTTGATTGCAGTCCCACCCTTGAAGGCCAACCAATCCCTCAATAGGGATGCGGAAATGGCCTGCAACACCCAGGTCAGCACGTAATCTTTTTCGATGGTCTTGTCACCCAGCCCAAGGCGATAGGCAAGTTTGGAGATTTCAGTGGAACGGATCATATCAGGTCGAAGCAATTCCTTTCAGGATTTCAGGATCGATGTTGAGTTGCAGCCGCCAGCGAGCCGTGTAGCGGCCGCTCGCCGGCAGGATCGGATCAAGCAGGGCATAACTCGGGCCGACCAGCTCCTGCACTCTGGCCAGGGTTTGATGGGTTCCCAAAGCATAAAATTCAAGCAGGTAACCTAACCGCTTGGCGACTGCCTGGTTACCCAACCTAGATGTGTATTCAGCCAGTTTTTCCCAATCCAGACCATCTTTACGGATCAGTAATCCGGTGACCACTTCGCTTACCCCACCACACAGCTCGGGACGTGCTAGCCCATCCAGAATGGTTCGCTCCAGGTTGCTGACCTGGACCTGCTCTCCTGGGGAGACCCAGGCCGGAGCATTCCCCCACATATCACCGGGATGAGTTGTTACGAACCGATAAGGTACTTTCAGAACGATCCGGTTCTTCAACCTGCGGAATGACGATATGGTTACGCTGGTGACCGGGCGGGTCAGCATGTTGTGGACTTCCATGGCACTGTCGTGGGAGATGTAATAAGGCACTTGACCGATCAATTCGCGAGCGATCACCAACCGGTTGGCTTCTGGAATTGCGTCTTCGCCGGCTGAAGGAGGGACGATGGCATACTTGCCAGCACCCAGTTTCACTAGCCAGCCGGCTTTTGTGAGTCTGAAAAGTGCCTGTTGTGTGGCGGGATAGCTCTTGCCAAAAACCTTCTGGGCTTCATCGATGGAAAACACGATCCGCCCCTGGCCAGCCAGGGTGGTAAACAAACGGGAGTTTTCGGTGCCGAGGGTCTTTGAATATAGGGCCATTATGTCTTATGTATTAAATAGTACGACTTCCGTAATATTATATGCACAAAACATAATTAATGCAATGTATTATAGATAGAATTTTGGCCTGCTTTAAAGATCGTCGGTGAATGTTGATGCCTACCCTCTCAACACCGAAACACACATATAAAACGTGCAGCCTTGGGGGCACAAAATAAAAACCACTGTAAAGTGGTTTTTTGATTCTAGCCCAAACAGTGCGAATTCCGGTGAAGTCGCACACCTATTCCGGAGCATGTCGCACAGTCAGGAGAAGTAAAACGCTGGTTGAATATATTGTAATCTAGGTGTGCGACATGGTGCGGAATCCTCGTAGTTTTCTTTGGGAATTACCAAGC
>JAPLGT010000322.1:10763-34074 GCA_026390035.1 Chloroflexota bacterium | reverse complement strand
TAGTGCCGTAATAAAAGCAATAAGTTCATCCGGGTGTTGTACAATTGCTGTGAGCATTGGCATCCTCTGGTTTCTGGACTTGTTCCCAAACTAATCCTACCAGATTTCCAATGCTCATTCTATTTTGGCGAAACTAAAGAAGTTATAAAGAATGGGAATTTAGAAAAGGCAAGTGCAGATAAAGAATCGATCTTCTGCACTTGCCTTTTCTAATTTATTTCAATATAAACAAAAAAATATCCCGCTATAGATGGGGGGGCATCTACAACGGGATATTAAATGCACTTTTCGGTAGTTTGGCAGTCATAATCAATACCAGTAAAAATTACTTTTTGATTTTAGACCCATAACTTTGCGTCGCCGCTTTTCAACGGTTTTGCGTTTCGGTTTGCCGGGCGATCTTGGTCACCAGTTATGGATGACTTTAGATCCACAGACTTTGCGCCGCCAGTTTTCACTGACTTTGCTTTTCTCGATAGTCAGGCTGTCATTGTGTGTATTTTGTACACTTTAGACCCATGACTTTGCGTCGCCAGCTTTCGCTGACTTTGCTTTTTATCGAAGTGCAATTTCATTTTGCCACAAAAGCTGCAATATGGCAAGTGTTTTCGATTTTTTTTAAGATAATTGTAAGGTGCCCAAACCGGGGTAATTATTTCGAGATTGGCACCGTAAATATAAACTTGCTGCCCAGGCCTTCTCCATCACTTTGGGCCCAAATTCGACCACCGTGTGCATCGACAATTGCCCTGGCAATTGTCAACCCAATTCCAGAACCACCCCCACCTGCACGCGAACGAGATTTATCAACACGATAAAAACGATCGAAGATATGTTCACAATTCTCTGGGGATATCCCAACACCTGTATCTGTAAAAGATATTTGGATTTCGTTGCCACTTTGTTCCATAGAAACTGTGACATCACCACCAGGCTGGGTATAGATTAGGGCGTTAGCGAGTAAATTGGTCATTACCTGGGTAATACGATCCTCATCCACCATCACTTTTGGGAGATCTGAATGCGTACTTTCAGAACTCCCATAGGGAAGGTGCAGGAGTACGTGTTTTTCGGTAAATTGAAATGAAAGTCTCCGGGCTGTTGTATTCAACAAATCGACTAGACTAACTGGTTGGATATTCAACCGATAAGCCCCTGATTCAACTCGACTTAATTCTTGCAAATCATCAACCAAACGGCTGAGCCGTTTGGATTCCATCTTTACCTGCTCAAAGGTTTCAGCTGAAGCCGGCAAGACTCCATCGGTCAACCCTTCCATATAACCGCCAATTGCTGTTAGCGGAGTTCGTAATTCATGACTCACATCGCCAATTAACTGCCGGCGCATAGATTCGGTATGTTCTAATCGTTCCGCCATACGATTGAAACGCTCAGCCAGTTGGGCTAACTCATCTGTGCCGCTGACCGCCACCCGCTCATCATAACGGCCATCCGCAATTCGCTGGGAGGCACTCATCATTGCGCGCAATGGCGCAATGATCTGCTGGCTAAAAATAATACTGACCATGACTGCTACCAAAATTGCTGCGATGATTGCATAACCAAGTGATTCTAATACACCCGCGCGAAAATTAATATAGCCATCTCCCTGACCTGGCCCAAGCCCAGCCCCCTGACCAGTTCCGGACCCTGTCCCTCGACCTTGCCCCATGCCCATCATTTCTGGCACGCGAGTTCCGTTATTTATTATTCCGGTCGTATTCATTTCCATATGTCGGCTATACGCACCCTGGGCAGTAAACATCACCGTGAACAGGAGGACTGCTGCACCTACAATGAGGACAACGAAATAAGAAAGGAATAGTTTAAGACTGATACGCTTCTGAATAAATTTCATATTTGCTCATCTTCAAAACGGTATCCCACGCTGCGAACCGTGGTTATAAAATCGCCGCCCAACTTTTGGCGAACATGGCCCAGATGAACGTCTACTACACGCATTTCGCCGAAATAAGATCCGCCCCATACTTTTTCAAGCAATTGCTCACGAGTCAGTACACGACCGCGATTTTCAGCAAGTGCGAGAAGTAAATTAAACTCAATCGCTGTCAGATCAATCAGAGAATTATCCACGGTGACGCTCCTTGCTCCAGCATTGATCGTCACATGTTCAAAGGATAATACAGCCGCGCCGTCCACGTCGCTGCCTGCTTGAAGACGCCGAAGTGCTGATTTTATTCTGGCAACCAACTCTCTTGGACTAAATGGCTTGGTAACATAATCATCTGCGCCAACCGACAAACCCACGATTTTATCGGTTTCTTCAGTCCGGGCTGTTAATAAAATAACATACACGTCAGATTCTCGGCGCAAACGCGAGAGTAATTCTATGCCATCCAGACCAGGTAACATGAGATCCAGGACGATTAGATCCGGTTTGTAAGCTTTGGCGGCTTTCAAACCCGCGATTCCATCTGAAGCTGTGTATACATCGTAGCCTTCCGGCTTCAAATACGCACTGACCAGGTTAACAATTGAAGGCTCATCGTCAATAATAAGAATTTTGGTTGTCATGATTGCATTTACCTTTTATTTCACTTTAGAAATTCAAAATTTTCAATGCCATTCTTACAAAGTTTTCAGGACAATAATTGCACTTCACCTATCTGACTTTATTATAGACTCTACAGATATAGCTAATATGAAGGGATTATAAAGAAAACGCAAAGAAATATATTCCGATTTCACCCGCCACTCATAACCGGTAAGGTGAGAGTACTCAGAAAAACAACACTCCCGCATCACCTTATGATTCCGGAGAAACGGGAGTGTTGCCCGATCGTTTTACATAATTATTAATGGACCTTTTCCGCTCACATATGTTTCTGGATCTTTGTCGAATGTGTGCTTACAGCCTGGTGCACAGAAATAATAGGTCTTGCCATTATATTCCGAAATCCACTTGGCTGTTTTCGGATCAACTTTCATTTTACAAACAGGGTCAGTTTCCATGGGTCCTCCTTGGGGATAAAGCAAGTATAATGGGATTATGCCTGAAGAGCAAATATCATCCCTATCAAGACGAAAAATCGCCATGCTTATCGACGGCGATAATGCCCAATCGAGCCTGTTAGCCCAAATGCTCGTGGAGGCAGGTAAATATGGCATGGTTACTGTACGCCGCATATATGGCGACTGGACCACGCCAAACATGAACTCATGGAAAGATGTCCTAAACTTCCATGCCATTCAACCTATCCAGCAATTCCGCTACACCATTGGGAAAAATGCGACCGATAGCGCCATGATCATTGATGCAATGGACATTCTGCATTCTAGAGTGGTTGATGGTTTCTGTCTTGTCTCCAGTGACAGTGACTATACCCGGTTGGCAACTCGCATCCGTGAAACAGGAATTTTCGTAATGGGGATTGGCGAAAAGAAAACTCCAAAACCCTTTGTTAACGCCTGCGACGTTTTCGTTTATACCGAAAACTTGGTTACCGAAACCAGACCAGCCAAACAGCGAGTACGCAAACCAACTGCCAGTACCGGGAAAAAGAAAGAAGAAAAAGAAGAAGCCGATCCGATGCCCATGCTTGAAAAAGCATTTGAAATGGCAGTTCAAGAAGATGGTTGGGCCCGCCTGGACCACATGGGCAATGCGCTCTATCAACTAGACCCAGGTTTCGATCCTCGGACGTATGGTCAAAGGCAACTTTCACGCCTGGTAGGAAATCTCAAAGACTATTTCGAGATGCGTTCCCAAGAAACTGATGGTTCTAATTTGTTCTATGTTAAATTAAAAGAGACCCCCGACCAGTCTTGAGATTACCGAATTCTTGCAGATGCTCTCCATTAGTTACACTCAAAAACGCGCCAGATTGGCGCGTTTTTATTTTCGGGAAGTGGGTGATTTTATCGATATTAATGCCATATCTGCGGTCATCATCCCAAAATATGGCCACTTTCTTGGCCTGTTGTGGGAAATATTTTCACTGGATTTTCCAGAATAGGGGTTTTTCATAGCACTCTTAGTGCACTGCCTGCCAATTTTTCATTGGCAAGACAAAATCATAGGGGTATTCGGCTAAAAGCTCGAATTTCCCATTTGGGTTCACCCAATAAGTATCCTCAATTCGGAACCCCATACCCAAATCGGGATAATACAATCCAGGTTCAATAGTCATGACAATGCCAGGCTTAAGCAAATTATCATCTGTAGCGGTCAGCCCACTCCATGGGCGTTCGTGAATATTCAAACCAACACCATGCCCAAGAGAATGAATATAGCCTGCCAAGGGTGCCTTCTGGGTGCGCTGAGTTGGGTGGCCATCCTTCTCAAATATTTCACAGACCATCACCTGGTAATCTTTAAATTTAGCGTTCAAATCAAGGTTTTCAACAATATGGTTATAAGCCCTGTGAACCTGATCATAAAGTCTCTGCGATTCAGGGGTAGCATAACCCAGGCTCCAGGTTCGCGTAAAATCATAAAAATAACCACCACCAGGCTCTTGAGGATAGATATCAAAAACAATCGTTTTGCCAAGACACATAAGGTCATCGGGATTACCCTGGGAATGGGGTACGCCAGCGTCGTGACCAATCGCAAAAATAAAACCTTCACTTGGAACTGCTCCCCGTTCAGCCAACCACAAATTTATTCTAGCTTTAACTTCACCTAATTTTAATTGGGAACCATCTACATTTAATAAAACTTGGTCCGAATCAACTGAACAGCTAGTCAGAAATTCTGCCGTAAGACCCACAACATCGGTGGTCACTTTGCCCATCTGGCGAATACGTTCTACTTCAGCCAGGTCTTTGGTCTCCATGGCAACCATAAAAAGAGAGTTTTCGCGCGTCTCCCCGATCAATTCCACCGATGGCATAATTTTCTGGAAATGAGTCAGGGTTGCAAACATCCCGCCCAAATCAGTATGTCCATATATCCCTACTCGACCATTAATATCCATATCTATAAAGATATTTTTTAAGCGTAGCGCCGCCATTAAAGCGTTATCTCCATCAGCTTCCTTAATTAGATCCTGCCAGGGATATTCATCATAGAGGCGAACCTTTAACTTTGATTTAGCAGCTTCATCTCTTTCCATTCCGTTACAAAAAATTACTGCAGGTTCTCCCCGTTTTTTTATTAATGTTGCTCCTGAAACATGCCCCCCTCCAGTCAGATATGTCATCGGCGGGTTATTTTCGGCATTCCCAAAAACAAGAATGGCATCAAAATTCCTGGCGTGCATCAAGGTATCCAATTCAGATTTCATATTTTCTCCAAAGATTAATTCAGGTCAACGGGTTCTTTACAAAAAGTGACTATTAAAACAACAAAGCTTTCAAGCACTCAATCAGAAGAGTATCCTGCTCGGGTAACACAGTGCGTGGGTCAAAAAGAATACGATTATTTTGGGTACGTGCGATTACAGCCGGATTGGAATTACGTAGCCTCGCCAGAAACTTATCCGGCGATTTAACCTGAAAAGAGAGCACCCAGGTCGGAAAAGACTCGCCTGGCAAAGTTCCTCCACCTACAGTGGATTCGCTCGTAACCAGCTCACCTGCTCCAATTTCTCTCTGCCAATTTTCTGCTCTTTGGCGAACAGAATCGAGCGGGATTGAAATCATACGCCATAATGGGATTTCACTCTCAGCTTCATCTTTAAGATAGTGAATAAGGGTGGCATTTAATCCAGCCAGGCAGGTTTTATCAGCTCGGACTGCACGCGCCAGGGGATGTCGTTTTATTTTTGCAATTAGATCTTTTTTCCCAAGGATAATTCCAGATTGAGGGCCACCCAGGAGTTTGTCCCCTGAAAATAAAATGATGTCGGCTCCCGATGCCAGAGACTCTTGAATAGTTGGTTCGTGATCCATGCCAAACCTGGCAGTATCGATTAAAGCTCCTGAACCAAGATCGTCTATGAAAATTGCGCCCTTCGAATGCGTAAAATTAATAATTGAATTAAGATCAGGTTCTTCAGTAAAACCAATTATCTTGAAATTGGACCTGTGGATATGCATAACCAAAGAATGCGCCGAAGACTGGTTATCAAGAGCGAGCTCAAAATCGGATAGTCTTACCTTGTTTGTTGTACCAATTTCAACAAGCCTGGCACCAGACAGTTTCATGACATCTGGTATACGAAACCCGCCTCCAATCTCAACAAGTTGGGAACGAGGAATAATCACTTGTTTACGATTCGCAAGAGCTGCGAGCACTAATAACACAGCTGAAGCGCAGTTATTAACCACCAATCCTGCTTCTGCGCCAGTCAGGTTTCTCAGAACAGCCTCGACGTGAACCTGACGGCTGCCGCGCTTCCCCGTTTCAAGGTCAAATTCGAGATTCGAATACCCCCTTGCAATTTCATCCATCGCCCGAATTGCCATACCAGAAAGTGGCGCGCGACCAAGATTCGTATGTAAAACAACCCCGGTAGCATTGATTACAGGCTGCAGGGTGGGTTTGGTCCAATTAGATAATTGTTTTTCCGCACGAGAAATAATAATTTGATGGGAAGGCGTTTCCGTACCAAAAGTTATTTCGGTACGAATCTCTTCCAAAACGATACGTAAAGCATGCAGGGTAAGCGGACGGCCATAGGCAGATACTAAGGCGCTACCGACATTCAAGAGCCGGTCAACTGACGGGAGGTTGCGGAGGGACATTTTCGGATTTGGTCGCAGCTTCTCGCAATCGAAGCATGTATTCGATTAAAATTAATCCAAGTGCAAGCCAGATGGCGATTGGAAGATTAAGCACCCGCCCAACACTTAACCATGCAAGAATAGCAAGATAGACTCCCCCTGAAATGGATTCCCGAACAATTACACCAGGCTTACCAGGAGTAGTTTTAATCAATATTACATTTAGCCAATAAGCGATGGGGAGTATTGTGCCAGTACCTGCCAGTACAATCAAAGCGTACAAACCCCAGCGTGGCCATAAAGTCGGAAGGCTAAAGTTTAATAGAAAGACCAAACCTCCCCACCCACCAAAAAACAATATTATTGCTGAAACCAAAAACGGGCGAAAGATCACTTTTTCATTCATAATTTTGAATTATAACCTCTGATTAGAAACGTTAGGAGACTGCAATCCATGAATTCTAAAATCGGTTGCTCCTTATTCGCTCATTCTCGGCATGCCACCCACTATATTCGAATTCTCTTTGCCAGTTTATGATAAAACCCGGAATGCATCGGCTGAAATCGATTTTCTACTTCATTACGAATCCAAATATTTCGGATAGAATGGTAAAACAATACAATGTAAGTTGATGATATTTTTTTATATTGATAAATTCAGGTTTTTAGCATTCCAATGATTGTGGGAATGCTGCGTCATAATGAGTATTGCATTTATAACGCATACTGGAAATATGAAATCGGCAGGAAGGATTTTTAGGAATTGATAGAAATTATTCTTATCGTGATGCAATCAATCACTTCTCAATTTAGTGGAAAATATTTATGCGCTCTTTGAATATATTAATTGCTGAAGACGATGATCAGAATCAAGCGATGATGAAACTGATCCTAAGTCGCCAGGGGCATAAAGTTAAAAGCGCATGGAATGGCCTTTCAGCAGTGGAGGCCGTAAAATCCGAAATTTTCGACCTGATATTTATGGATGTACGCATGCCAGAAATGGATGGCCTCGAAGCTACACGTCAGATCCGCCTGTGGGAAGATAATAAAAAACATATTCCGATCGTTATTTTGACAGGGTCCGTCTCTGAGAACATTACTGAAGAATACAAAAACGCCGGAGCGGATACTTATATTCTGAAACCTTTCGACATTAAAAGGATTTCTTTGCTTGTCGAAATCATAGCGAGCGAATCTGAAACAGATTTCCCGAAGGAAAATACTCTAGTATCTACAACAATAGAGACGGAAATTCAATTGCTTGATATTCAGAATTCAATCATCCGGTTTAATAATGACACACGATTCTACATTGATAATTTGCATGAATTTCTTGAATCATTACCAAGTCGACTCGAAAATTTGGACGGGGCGCTAAAATCGCGCAACTGGAATGATTTATCTACGTACGCGCACAATTTAAAAGGAGTAGCATCCAACTTTGGCGCAGATCAACTCGCTTTTCTGGCAGGCAGCCTTGATAAGTACAGCCAGGACCATAAACTAAGACAGGCAAGTAAAACGGTCCGAGAAATTCATCGAAACACGACCTTGTTGACCGAAAAAGCTACAAAAATGATAGATCAGCAGGGCTCTACAAACTCCAACCGTTGGGAAGGGCAATAATATGCGTATTCTTATGATTGATGATGAACCGGTCTTTTTCAAAATGGCCGCGAGTGTTTTACAAAATAGAGGCTACGAACTCGAATATGCCCGAAATGGTCGGGACGGTCTGGCTGCGATTGCTTCATTTCAGCCAGAAATCATTATCGCAGACATGCGCATGCCGGATATGAGTGGGTTTGATATTCTCCAACATTTGCGGCGTGACCCTCGTTATAATCAAATTCCTGTTATTTTTTTGACGAGTGTAAAAACTCTGGAAGATAAGCTAAAGGCCTTCGAACTTGGTGCTGATGATTATCTAATTAAGCCATTTGAGCCCGAAGAACTGGCAGCTCGCCTGGATATTCTGGCTAGACGAGCTAAGGCACTACAGTTATCCACCGAGTTAGGAACCCCGAGCCAAAATGTTCCCACCACAGTAGCACTGCATAGTTTAAGGGGTGGAAGCGGCGTTTCAAGCCTGGCAGTAAATTTGGCACTTTCGTATTATCAAATCTGGGAAAAACCAACTCTTTTGATCGATACAGCCTTCTTCGCCAGCCAGGTTGCTATGCTTTTGAATGTATCACCACGTAGCACACTTGGAAAATTCGCAGATTTTCAAGCCTCTGATATCGATGAAGCAATGATTGATGACTTGATCAACACGCATTCAAGTGGCTTACACTTCATAGCTTCCCCCCGTTACCCAGTGGCTACGGATGTTTTTAACGACCAATTCTGGAATTCGCTATTTCAATCACTAAATAAAAAATATTCCTTCATCGTTATCGACACCCCTCATGATTTTTCAGACACTGTAATTTCGACGCTCATGAATGCTAACAATATTTTGCTTGTAGTTGGACCTGAAATGGCTTCATTGCGCGTGGCCGTCAGCGCAATGAAAACTTACGACCAGCTCGGGATTTCTTTAGATAAAGTAAAACTTGTTCTCAATCAAACGTTTCCGAATTCGACAATCGATAAAAGCCAACTACAAAAAGCGATTGGCAAGACATTCGATTTCGAAATACCTTACGAGCCGACTGAAGTACTTCGAGCGCTCAATCTAGGGGCACCTTTTGTTTTAACGCGTTCTGATTTGGCTATATCAAAGAAAGTGGAAGATATGGCTTACAACCTCAGCAACGAATTTATGAGATTCATTCCACCAACCGCGCCATCCAAAGCCTGGAAAAGGGTAACCGGAAGGATCCCAGCTGCAGTCAAGAAAATATAACGGATGAGACAATCACTGTTTTTGCTCTTTGCGATTTCTGCCTTATCGTATGGTGTCTTTTTTCCCAGTATAACTCAACCGGGAAGCACTCTAGCGAGTAATTCGAGCACTCCCACTCGCGCCATTACGAGTACCCCAACCCCAAGCAGCGCCGTTCCTTCGACTTCAACTCCACGAATTGAGACCATTAATACTCCAATACCTTTTCTCGATTCAGTTGATGTGAGTCGTCCAAAACTAGAAGGTTTTATTCGAGTTCCTTCAGGTGTGGTTGCAAAACCATTTGTAATACTCAGTGGATACCAATCTTTTCCAGGTGATGCAGGGGCCATATCGATTAGTGGAATTGTTCAGTCGAAAGGCTTTTTTTGCCCAACATCCCCATGTTCACTCGAATTTCCGGAAACAGATCAAATTTCATTTCGAGTGCAGAACAAGAACGGGGATTCGAGCAGCGAAGTCCAGGCAAACGTGCTTGTTACAAAAATGGAAGGCGGATATGCGCTCACCATCATTACGCTGGGTAAATTTGTGGTTTTTTCAGATTCCTGCGCAAATATCTGGCAAAATGCTGATGCACTGCCACCGGATTGGGCAAAATTTCCTCAAGATCCGGGAGAACTCAATACCGAGAAGAGTCTGCACTACCTGGCCGCCCGGCTGTTAACAGCGGGCGTTGTCGATGCTAAAGATTGCCCCAACGGAGGTTGGGAAGGTAACGCTCCAAATGCCTGCGGTTTGGATAAAGTAAAAGATCAGATGGTTGCGTGGCAAAACCAATACGATCTAAATATCTGGCTTGTTGGCAGAGACGAACACATTCCCCCCATAATATTAAAAACGCTGTTAGAAATTGAATCGCAGTTCTGGCCAACATCACAAAGGTTATTTCTAGACGAATTAGGTCTGGGGCAAATAAATCAGCTGGGGATCGATGTTTTATTGCGTACGAATCCAGGCTTATACCAACAGGTTTGCACAAGCGCGCTTTACAAATGTGATCAGCCTTATGAAAACCTTACGGGTATAGATCGGGCTTTGATCAGAGGCACGATTGTACAATCATTGGACGCTGCCTGCCCCACATGTTTATATGGGGTGAATTTGAATAAGGCATCTCAGAGCATTGCTCTTATTGCGAAAGTCCTTTATGCTAACTGCGTTCAAGCGAAAGCTATCCTGAAACTCCATGGTGTAACTGCCAATTATGAGGATAGCTGGAAATTTGCTCTGGTTTCCTACCACAGTGGCTTTGGTTGTCTTCAAAGCGCTATAGAAAACTCGTCTACAGATGGAACCCAAATCACCTGGAACACAGTCACAGAAAATCTGGTGTGCCAGGGCGCAGTAGCATACATCGATAAATTCTGGGGATCATTATTAAATTTTAATAGCTATCTAAAAAAGCCTGGAACACTCACCAACGTCCAGTTGCAAAACCCAACACCTGCACCGACCTCCACGCCATATTTATCAAATGCCCACATTTTGGTAAAGATTTTCGTTGATAAGAATGGTGATGGTATTCAACAACAAGGTGAAACATTGGATAATGTTCAAGTTAACCTTGAACTGGAAAATGGGGTTTCATTTACCCAAATTACCAGTGATGGAAAAGCTGAATTTAGCTTGACGGGCATTTCTGTTGGCGTAAAAGGAAGAGTAACCCTGCCCGGCCTTTACCGAAATGCATCAATCCTGGTACCGAGCGCAGGCGAAATTCCTATAATATTTATCTTTGCTCGGCCCATACTTCCTACCCAACTCCCCTATTAGGAAAGCGTGAAACCATGGCAACCAAAATCTTCCCTGATGAAGAACCCGAAAATATTGGTAACGAACCACAGGATCATCAGGCAGAATCTAATCAGCCTGTTCCGGAAACATTACACTCAACGCCTGCCTTTGATAATTCGGATGAAGACGAGTTCGGTAAGATGCGCCAGGCGATGATTGACAATGAATCAAACAGAACGGAACACGAAAAGGCTGAAATTTCAGATCAACCTTTTGGCGATGATAGCGCCTTCGAAATAAACATAGAGAGCAATCAATCTGGGGAATTCAAAGCCGATTTTACCGACCCCAAACCTTTGAGCAATGTCGGACAGCACGCCCATTTAGATCCAATACTATCACCTTTCAACGACGATGATTTTGGCCTTATTCCCAATCCAAGTCCTTTTTCAACAGACAAGCAAGTCACCAGCTCTGAGCAAGCGCCACAAGCAATAGATCCTTCCAAGTCATCAACGCTCTGGCTTCAAGACAACCAGCCAGAAATTAACGATGATATGAGCCAAAGAATAAGCTCAATCCGTTACGACGATGAAATTGAATCAGCTCCATCTCTAAGCACACCTCCATTTGTAATGGAGGATATCGTTGATTTATCGGATGATGACAATAATTCGCTATCCGAAAAGATCCGGAGGGGTTCGGTTCCCGCAGAAACTTTAGAACTTCTAATCAACAAGTCCATGACCGAGACCGAAGTCGTCGCTTTTGCCAAAAAACTTGGAATCGACTGGAATCTTACCCCAGGCGAAACTCGCGAAGAAAAGACGGAATTTCTAATTTATTACTTCAACAATCGAGCTAATGGGCAAATTGATAGGGACAGCACTGCGAACAGCAAACCCCAATTCCTATCCAAGAAAACCGAAGAAGATTGGCGCGAATCGGATAGCCGCCTGCAAGCTTTACAGCAAACCTTCGATCTTCCTGAAACCCCTGTGGTAGAAAAAAAAGCCTCTTTTTTCGAACGGCTAAGAACAGAATTTGAACAAGCCGGTTCCGCGGAAAGATGGCTAACCATCGGACTTAGCGTACTAGCTCTCATACTAATCCTTGGGATATCATTTTTCCTAATCATGAATAAAAAAGCAGTGCCAGTGCCTATCCAGACGCCAACAGCACCCGCTTCACAAGAGCAGCCATCCCCCCTAAATATCGAATTTCCGGGCGGATGGACTTTTGATCTTACAGTTGGCACGGTTCAAGATGGAGTTTGGAATCCTTCCAGCCCGGAATGGCTTCAAGGCACAGAAATTTGCCGCCTCGTATCGCTTCCATGGAATAAGCAATTGGACGCTGTCTTTCAGACATTCACCGCAGAAGATAGAATATTATTGACGATGAGCAATAATGATATTTTGGCTTATAGGGTTGAATCCACCAAGATCTTGAAATCTGACGAAATTAACCAACTATTGAATCGCACTTCTCCTTGTATGGTAATTGTATATTCTCAGCACGAGACCGATGCTCACCAGGTAATCATTGCAGTTCCAGATTACGCATCACCGTCACAATCTATTTTAGAAAAAGCGCCTACCCAACCATCACTAACAACAACGCCATAATCGAAAAAAGCTGAGGCAATAGTGCTGGATTTAGTCCAGTGCTATTGCTTCAGCTTTTCCTTTTAAATATCCAGACGTTTTACCTGGTTACAGGATAAATTGTTTCCCAGCTATCGGTCAAAATATTACCCATTATCTGATCCGCGCAGCCCTGGGCGGGCAAAACATCCCCATCGGGTTCGACATACAACCAACTTTTCCCGGCGCCAACTGGTTCCGCATCTTCAAAAGCCTCAAATGCAACAGGATGCGCAGATGAATACGGAACGGGCAAATCTGAGACCAGATTCAAACCCATTTTTGCAGCATAATCCATCAAATGTAAAACCTGTGCCTGAAGAGCTGATGTTGATACGCTCATGGATATATTCTTTACACCAACCTCACAAATTTTGGCTATTAGATCTTCCGCACGAGTAGCATTCTGGGGGGTAACAGTCAGATGCACCGAGAAAAATATATCGGCACAAACAACATTGCTGACTGCCTGCCAGTTAGGATCCCCTTCAGATGGCAAAACGATCATTAGGTGATCCAAACCGGTTTGCAAAAGGTTGTCAAGGTACGAGCTATCCGAAAGCTTGTTCCCGTCGGTCAGTAAACCAGCCACCTGACCATTTTTCTCTGCATGCGCCACCAGCACAGGCAAATCTTCACGTAACGTAGCCTCTCCACCCGTAAAAACAATATGTGGGATTCCGGCTGCCCAGGCCTTGTCCATCACAATCTGCCATTCGGCAGTAGTTAGTTCACGCTCCACACGCTTGATCGGCGCGTTGAATGGGTCGCTGCCTGGCGTCAGGCGATACGTCAAAGCGCAATCAAGACGCAATGGGGCGCTCAAATCAGCGCTATTGGGCTGTACTAATCCAAAACCAAGCACAGAGACTGGGTCCAAATCTGTTGAGTGGATCAGCGCCAAAATTTTCTCAACAAATTCAGTATAATCCTGCAACGCTTGGGATTTTCCAATTCGATACCGGCTGGAAATAGCCTTTGCCGCATCATTAGCATCAAGGCCCTTAATAAAATGGAAAGCGTATTCGGCAGCAGTGGGATTTAACTGAAGTACTGTCGATGCATTTAGAATTAAAATGCCGGCGCCATTCTTTTGTAGGCGCAAATGTAGCCGAAAGGGTTTTTCATCGCCCGCAGGCGCCTGCAAGTGATAAACACCTTCAGGTAAAACCTTAACCGGGGTAAATAAATCTGTAAGCCGATCAATAATATTCATAGCGTCTCCAGATAATTATTAACTTTCATCACGTCGAAATTAAATACTTGTCGATCACCAGTTACTAAATCTAACTCAATCTTTCATATGCCATAACAAACCAATACACTAACTCCGAACAAAATGCGGGATTTCAGAAGGGATTTCGAGTGATATCTCGACAAAACCGGCATAAAGACCCCTCTGAAACCAGGGTGATTGATATATCATTTTCTGAATACCATTTTTTTGTATAGTATAGACATTTCTTTCTTTTGCGGCCAATAAACGCGCAGTTTTTGACCTGGCTGGCTCAGGGTGACATTCGAGCATATTCAGACCAATCAGGGCATAGCCGCCATCCATCTCAAAAGTTTTGGCTGCCTTTTCGTTCATCTCAAGGATTATTCCATCCGGATCGCAAACCGTTATGGCTGCGGGAAATTCATGGATCCACTCATGCATATTAATTTTTCTCCTGGCAATTATTATCATTCTTCAAATTGAAGCGGGCAGCCACCGCCACATTCAGCCAGAAGCTTGCAACCTGTACATTTTTCAGGTAAGCCCTGACGTTCACGCAACTGCGTGGAAAGCTGATGGTTCCAAATAGCTTCCCAACCATCTCTCAGAATATTTCCAACTGGCTTATAGTACGACTGGCAAGGCAAAACGTCAGCATTAGGTTCAACACACATATTGTAGAGCGCTGCTGTACAACCTTTGATCCCCAAATCGAGCGTCTGCGGATCAAAGCCACAGTATTGGGTCGGTGTATACCAGATCAAACGTTGCCCACGCATTTCCGTTTTCAAACGGGCAGTTTCAAGCAGGGGCGCCAGATCTCGATCGGGCAAACCTGTCCCGACAATTGAGCCCTTCCCAGAATGGATCAGGGCGTTTAAGCCAATTGTACGAACACCAAGTTCTGCTAAAAAATCGAGAGTCGACGGTATGCTCTCAACATTATTGCGCAGCATAGTAGTATTGGTCATCACAAACAAGCTTGAATTCAGGGCGTTCTTCAAACCAGCTATCGTTTGGTCAAAAGCTCTGGCATTGACCATCGTATTGTGAATATCAGCATCCACGGATTCCACCGTTATCTGAACGTGATCAAGACCAGAATCAACGAGGCGTTGAAGGTATTCCGGATCTGATAAACGCCGGCCATTTGTATTTAGCCCGGTAATCTGCCCATTGGCCTCGGCGTGCGCAATTAATACTGGCAAATCGTCCCTCAAAGTAGGTTCTCCACCGGTAAAAATAATGTGGGGGATTCCCAAGGACCAGGTTATATCCAGTATCTTTATCCACTCATCAGTCGTAAGTTCGGGAAAACTACGTTCACGGGCATTATAGCAATGGCTGCAGTTATTGTTACAACGGTAGGTAAGAGCCAAATCCATACGGTAAGGAGCGGATGGTCTTGCACTGAACGGTGCGATCGTCTCCATCTCCAATTCGTGAATTGGACAGGCACCATCCGGACGAGTCAATTCGGAAATCTGGTATTTTATCGCTTGTAAATCAGCACGAGCCTGGGCCGAACTTACCCTATATCGGTTCTGCACTGATTTAACAGCATCGCTCTCAGAATTTTTTTCGAGAATAAGGTAAGCCATCAGCGCCGCAGTTGGGTTTAAATGAATGACACGATTCGCATTGACGATTAACGTGCCATGGCCATCCGGGTCAAGCCGCAAATGCACGCGGCTTTTTTCATCCCCATTTTCCAGACGATAATGAAATAGTCGGGTTCCCAGCCCAGGACCATCAGAAGAATGCTGCTTTTTAGGTTCAAGCAGTCGTTTCAACCCGGCTCGCATACCAGAGAGATTTGATAACATTTTTACTTTACCGACCACCGCCAGCACAAGCACAGGCACAACCTGCACAAGCGCAAGCACAAGCACAACCACTTCCACCTGACCCACTACTCGAACGGCTAGCCACGGGCTCCGGGTTGGTAACCTTGGTCACACCGCTGGTGAAATCGTTAAGATTCCCCAGTACCTTACCAGAAAAATTCTGGACGCCACCCACAACGGAAGCAGCAAAATCAGCACCGGGCAGAGAAACACGGCCCCCTGATCCACTCGGGAAAGAAGGTGAACTTGATAAATTTGGTTGCGGTATACCAGCATTACGGTAAACCGGATCATAACGACCCCACCACATCGGCATAAATACAGGCCCGGTAAATGTTCGCCGGGCACGATCATCATAATCTTTATCCAGCATCGTCCATTCCAACACTTCTTCAAACATCTGGCTCTTTACTTCAGGAGTACCCGCAGCATTAATTTGCTGCCAGGCTTTTTCGTTAATAGCTTTATAGTAATCCAGAGTTTCTTTACGGCTAAAGCCCTTCATTTTTTCGGTGACGCTTTTCACTAGCGCAACTGTCATGGCCTGCAAATCTTTCCTACGTTCGCGGTCTGGTTTAACCATAGCCTGAATGAATTCCGATTCGTAAGTTTGCAATCCTTCTGGTTGTGGCTGAAGCATTTCCACGCTAAGAGGGTCTTTATTAATCACCTGCAATGCCCCCTTTTTTACCGAACTGAACAAAATCATTGTCATTAGTTTATCAAGCGGCTCACCCATGAAAATTGCTGCTTCCACAGCTGTCAAACCACGTTTTATACCATGACCCTCAATCGAAATAGATGGCTTGATATACTGTAATTTTCGCTTTCGGGCATTGATCACACTCATGACCGGTAGCCCGAAAAAGAAGAGGACGAAACAACAGAATGGAAATAATCCAACCATGGTTCCGAAAAATCCCAGGATCACATCAACAAAGGAGGTTGTTACGATTACGGATTCAGGAATATATTGTTTTGGGAATGAAGCTCCAAATGTATATTGAGAAGAACCATTTGCATTTAAGGCTGTCCAGGTATACGTGATTCGCCCTTCAGCATCAAACCCGGTAATTGGATCCGGAGCTCCCGGCCAATCTCCTCGCGCCGGATGATATTTAGGCTCTTCCGGTTTTATACCAGGAGGCAGATGAAAAACCACCATCAAATCTGTGTTGCCATGCACAAATTGAGAACTAAAATAAGTTGGGGAAAATTCACTGCTGGCATAGTTTTGGTCATCGGTATCGGGGTAAAACATGTTAGAGATCCCCTCAACCCTGGCATGGACAGTGCCCGCTGTTTCGATAGAGTTTCCTCCTAGATCAAGCGCCACACCAGTACCACTTCCCTGGTAATCGCTGGTGACATTCACCCGCTTCCCAGCAACATCCGCCGTAATATTGCTAATGTTGAAATCACTGTTGGGCAAACCCAAATCTACAAAATCAATAAGCTTTGCCCCAGGGTCATTAACAAATGTAAGCAGGTAATCCAATGCGATCGTTCCATCCTTGTTCAGGTAAACATGCACAACCTCTTTTGCCAGTTGAAAAGAATAATTGGATTGCGCAAATGCAGTATTGGTCACGCCAAATATAAGCGCAAAAGCCAGTATCCAGGTAAATATTCGATGTTTCATAGGATGCCTCACTTGAATATCGCTACCACTTGGGTTCTTCAGTAAGTTGATAAGTCGCCTGACAATAAGGGCATGTCACCACTGGCGCCCCTGCCATCATCTTAATATCAGCCGATGTGATTGCTCCGCCGCATGATTGGCATTTCATCTGGCTAATTTTGGTTTCACCAGGCAAATCAATTTTCATGACGACTTGTTGGGGTCCAACATCACCATTACCCGTCTTACGCGCCCCCAACCAGATTAATCCGGCCCCACCAACCAGGAAAAACACCCCAACACAGGCAAAACCAATTCCAAATGACAACCAGGATGAGTTACCCTGTGACGAAGTTGAGCCGACCACACTCAAGCCCCCGTACCCAACAAGGCACAAGCCCATTAAAAACAAGATACCTGCGCCAACATACATCAATGTGCGACCCATGATAGCCTCCGCGATAAGATCTGACCTAATTAGTGTAGCACTTTGTAATTATTCAAACAAATGACTTTCGTCTCTTATTTTACGGAAAATGAGATGAAAAGTTTCGATAAGTTCTATTTCATCAATACATCCTTTACCAAGTAATTGACGTCCAACTTTCCAGAAATGACAAAACACAAATTCTATCGGTGATAAAATTTGCAAGAAATCAGATACACTTATTGTATTGAAAAATATCTAATCTAAAAAAATAAGTAATTAGGGCCATGAGATATTAAATTCTCACACCAAGAATTTTTTCCTAAATGCCGAAAAATAACCGGAGCCAACAATGACGATTCAGAACCAATATTCCCGATGGAAAGAAACAACTTATAAAAAGTCAATTGATAGATTCGCTGAGCGAAGGCCTTCATTTTCCACAAGCTCAGGCATTGAAATACCGGCCGCTCTTCCGCCAAACGCTGACAATTCCGGCAGTTACCCGAGCACACTCGGATTTCCTGGCGAATATCCTTTCACGCGCGGTGTACAACCAACAATGTACCGTGGCCGCTTTTGGACAATGCGTCAATATGCAGGTTTTTCAACGGCGGAAGAATCCAACAAGCGCTACCGTTATCTATTGGAAGCAGGTCAGACCGGGCTATCAGTGGCTTTCGACCTGCCTACCCAAATAGGGTACGACGCTGACGATCCAATGGCGTTGGGCGAAGTTGGCAAGGTGGGAGTTGCCATATCTTCAGTGGACGATATGGCAACTCTTTTCGATCAGATCCCGCTGGGAAAGGTCTCGACATCCATGACCATCAATGCTCCCGCCGGCGTATTATTGGCTATGTATATCGCCGTGGCAAAGCGTCAGGGAGTAGAAATGAATGCCCTGCATGGCACCATCCAGAATGATATTTTAAAGGAATATATCGCTCGTGGCACGTATATCTTTCCACCTGCCCCATCAATGCGACTGATCACAGATATTTTCGATTTTTGTGCCCACAACGTGCCCAACTGGAACACCATTTCAATTTCAGGGTACCATATTCGTGAAGCTGGCTCGACTGCCGTACAGGAAGTGGCTTTCACGCTGGCGAATGCTATCGCCTACGTTGAAACCGCTATCAAAGCCGGGCTACCAGTGGACGAGTTCGCCCCGCAGCTTTCTTTCTTTTTCAACGCCCACAACAATGTACTTGAAGAAGTTGCCAAGTTCCGAGCGGCACGACGCATGTGGGCAAAAATCATGCGCGAAAGGTTTGGAGCACAAAAAACCTCAAGCTGGCAACTGCGCTTTCACGCTCAGACCGCCGGTTCCACCTTGACAGCCCAACAACCCGAAAATAATGTTGCACGAGTGACACTGCAGGCTCTTTCTGCTGTTCTGGGTGGAACCCAATCGTTGCATACAAATTCCATGGATGAAGCACTCTGGCTGCCAACCGAGAAATCGGTACGGGTGGCGCTGCGTACCCAACAAATCATCGCTTACGAATCCGGCACGGCAGATTCAATCGATCCACTCGCTGGATCTTATTTGATTGAGTATCTTACCGATGAAATTGAAACACGCGCTGCGGACTACATCCAACGAATTGACGAAATGGGCGGTGCCCTGGCAGCCATAGAGCGTGGCTTCATGCAAAATGAGATCCAAGATGCTGCTTACGCCGCCCAAAAAGCTATAGAGAAAAATGAGCAAATCGTGGTTGGCGTAAACCAGTTCCAGATCGAAGAAAAAATCACGCTAGAACGGCAGAAAATCGATCCAAGCATAGAAGTAGATGCTTATAATCGACTGGCTAAATTGCGTCTAAACCGGGATAACTACAAGATAAATGAACTACAAGGCAGGTTGGCAACCGCTGCCCGTGGCAGTGAAAATCTGATGCCCCTTTTTATTGAATGCGTTGATAATCAAATGACCCTGGGCGAAGTCTGCAACACCTTACGAAGTATTTGGGGCGAATACCAACCAGTCGGTTTCTAGCCTCTTTGCATAATGGTGGAATTAACAATCACGAAAATTATTTTTCAGAAGGATGGATGCCTCAAAATTGAGCTGCAGAAGATAAAAAAATGGTCAAAATTGAAGAACTTGTCAAGGATTTTCTTTCACAAAAAAGAATCGCGGTCGTTGGCGTTTCTGAAAAACGCGAGAGTGGTTGCAATCTGGCCTATGCCCAATCTGGCCTATGCCAAATTTAAAGATGCCGGCTATCAAGTCTTTGCCGTAAATCCTCATATCACAATCTTCAAAGGTGATCCCTGCTACCCGGATTTAAAAACCATCCCAGAAGTTCCTGATAGTGTATTTATCCTTAGCAATCCAACCGTCACAGAACAAGTCGTCCAGCAGTGCATCGACCTGGGCATCGGCCATATTTGGATGCACTGCATGCTTGGCACAAAGCCCGGGCTGGCACCAGGCATGACAAGTGTTTCTGCCAATGCAGTTAAAATGTGCCGGGAAAATGGCATCAAGGTCATAACAGGTGCCTGCCCCAATCAATTTTTGAACCCGGATTTTGGCCACGGATTAATGCGTGAACTCTGGAAACTACTTGGCTTCATGCCAGCAGAGCAATAATTGAAATTCGTTGAGTTTTCCTGCGAAATTCCCTTGACGCGCCCTAAGTGGCATGGTAAACTAACGACCGCTTTACAAATGGTCCCGTGGTGTAGCGGCTAACATGCGGCCCTGTCAAGGCCGAGATCGCGGGTTCGAACCCCGTCGGGGCCGCCCGTCGGGGCCGCAGAGCGTAACTAATCTGCGCAAGAAAGAGTCCGGTTTTCGATGAATGAAAATTCATTGGAGACCGGACTCTTTCGATTCCGGCTATTGGAGGATACGATGCGAACCGGAAAAGTCCCATCAGATGAGGAAATCTTATTCAGGATCGAACTGCTCACCATTCAACAAGTGGCCGACTGGGCACGCGTAAGCACGAAAACTATCTATCGCTGGATCGAGACGGGAAAAATCCCAGTGGTGAAGTTTGGTGAACGCACCTACCGCATTCCGGCAGGCTCGGTCATCAAGCAGTTGCAACAAGCCGGTTATGAAGATGTCATCAACATCAACCGCAATGAATAGGAGTCAGCATGCCCTACTTCCTGGTTCTACTCTTGTTTTTAATTGTCGTGTTTTTTAGCCTGACCACCACCTCCCCGTCTTATGCGACAGCCCAGCAAGCTCAAGCCGCCATTGAAGCCAGCCACGCGTCTCAGATCGCCAGCACCGGGAACCTGGTCGCGATGATCACGATAGCATTACTGGCTATTGCGTTTCTGGCCGCTGTAGTCGTAATCGCCTGGCTGGTTATTCGCGCGAAATCCCAAACAAAGCGCAATTGGACACGCACCAGTACCGGAGGCTGGGATGGCATTCACCAACCCCAAGCCAACGCGCTCATCCCTGCCCTGATGACCCAGCTGCTGTACGAAATGACGCAGCGCCAGCAGCACGAATCCGAACAATTCTGGATGAGCGATCCTGCCATGAACGACACCATGAACGAGTTGCCTTCTTTCCCTGACAACACCTGGGATATGTAACCGCATGCGACGCTTGACCTTGATTATCATCGCTTTGATCCTGCTCAGCGCCTGCGCGACCTTGCCTGATCAAGTCCCAATGGCTGGGCTTTCCCCACAACCCAGCGCAACTCCAGATATCTACGCGCTAACTTTGGGCAATATTCAAGCCCAGGCTACATTAGAAGCGATGCAGGCCTCCGCTGCTGCCATGGAAGCCAGGCTCACTGCCACCGCTTATGTGCCCACGCAGGCAGCCGTTGAATCAGCCACCGAGCGCGCCTGGACGATGACCGGTTGGACGGCTACCGCCGCGGTCCAGCAAACCGCATCGTCTGCCAGTGGCACCGCCACCGAACAAGCCATCCAGGCCACAGCGACCAGGCAGGCTGCGGATCTGGCCGCCACCCAGCAGAATTGGCAGGTCACGCTGACCCAACGCGCGCTGGACATTACCGCTACCGTGGATTCCGCAGCAGCCAGCGCCCAGGCCACCGCTTTGCATGGACAAGCCGTCAGCGTGGAACTGGCCATCGAACGCGAACGTATGATGAACAAAGTCCAGGCGACTGCCCCCTGGATGGCGCTGGTCATCACCCTGGCGGTCTTGCTCGTGATCGCCTGGCGCTGGAGCAAAGTGCGTCCGATTCAACGCGACTCACGCGGCGATGCGCCTTTGCTGGTGATCAACGGCAGCGTGTACGATGCAGATCGCAACCCATTTCCACTTCTGGATATGTCGAGCAAGAAAGCCAGTATTCCAGCGCTCACATCTCCAGATATTCAGTCAGCCACAACCGCGCGCGACCAGATGATCGACCTGGCCACCCGCGGCACACAAGGACAGGTCAACCCACAACGCAAGGCGCTGGCCCAAAAGATGGCCGCGCAAAACATGCTGCCTGCACCGACAGTTGTGCAAGTGATCACACCGGAACAGGCTCGCCCACTGCTGGGCGATGTCATTCCTGGCATTATTCGTGATGCCATCGAGACCGATTTGAGGGAACAAGGAGAAAACCATGTTTCAACAAGCTCAACCAACAACGACTAACGTCGCGATTTCCCACCGGGAAATGCGATTGGCAGAAACAGTCTCGCACCAGTTATCTGCTGCCCTGACGCGCCGGAAGCTCACGCCGGCTTTCAGCAGTTTCTATGTGACCCAGCTGGCTGGCATGACCCCGCTGATCGCCGTGTTGGATACGGCCAAACTGGGCGACCACAGCCCCTACATCAACCCCGATTTGCTGCACCAACTCAGCACGGACCTGGGCGGTCTGCCAGTCTATCTTTCGAATCACTCCGGGATCCGTTACGTGGTTCTGCTCTCGCCCTTGCCAAAACTGCCCCGAAAGGTGGAGCTGCCAATGGATGTGCCGGGCGGCAAACTGGCGATTGGCGTACGGTTCAGCGGTCAGCCGGTTCTTCTGGCCTGGGATCAGTTCCTGCATCTGGCCGTGTTGGGCAATACCGGTTCTGGCAAGTCGATCTTCCTGCAGTCGTTAGTCTCGCAGGCCATCCGGGACGACATGAAGGTTTTGCTCTCGGACATCGACCAGACCACGTTCGGAATGCTTGAAGGTCACCCAAATCTGGCAGCTCCGATCGCTACCAGCCCACAGGCTGCTCTTGGGCTGATCGAATATGCCCTGGCCGAATGTGACCGGCGCGCGGAATTGTTCAAGAGTCTTTCGGAGCATCCGCAAAAGCTGAGCGAATACAACGCGCTCGCAGTGAAATTCCATATGGAACCTCTACCGCGTATCCTGGTG